>JAKUTG010000141.1:0-6354 GCA_022447905.1 Pseudomonadales bacterium
TCGAGTAGGTGCATCTCAACCACGGCGCTTCGAATCATCGATCCGAACCAAGGCCATCATCCTGAGTCCTTTTTATGCCTTGCCTTACAACAGACGCGCCATCACAGTTACCGAAACTTACGCGAATACACTCTTGCCGACGCTGATGCAGCGAAAGCCTGCTCCTTGGACAGTAATTACTGGTAACCTGTTGATGATTGCCCGATTAAGCTAAGAAATGTCTGTCAGTTTCATGGACAAAAGGGCAAAGTTTCCTTGGGTCACAATGGACGTATTAGTACGTTATAGGCATGAATTGGAGGAGAAAATTGGGTCAGAAAGACCTATCAGTACGAAAGGGAACGGATTTCAAATCCGTTATGCCTCGTGACGAGCGGGGTAGGTGGGTTCGGCTCCCTCGCGCTTCCGCCAACATATTCAGGCATGGGATCGCCTGATTTCAGCCAATAAGAAGCCCCCACGCAATAATGGTCGGGGGCTTTGTTTTGGATCAAATGGTCACGGATTGGTCACGAACTTTTCCGGATTCAATTTTCTGAAAACCCTCCTTGTGAGTAGAATCCGGGACCTACTGATTAAGAGTCAGGCGTTTTTGTGCATAGGCGTGTATAGCAGTCCACCGTACGCATGATTTTGAGCCTAACCGCTAAAACCAGGCTTACAGTACAAAAATAAATTGGGTACAAAATACCCAGACCTCCGTGCATTGGCTTGGAACCCTTGACTGCTCCCGCTAATGCTCTGTTAGAGTTCCGGAGAACCGTCGACCCGAAACATTGCTCCCAACAAGCCCAGATTTCCTTTACCAATATTTGCTAGCATCACGTCGGCGTTGGGCGGCATCAGGGTGGATGTCCGGACGTCCCTAAACGCTCGCTCCAAGGGCATATTCTTGTGGGCGGAGCGGCCACCGACTATTTGAATCGCTCTGCTTGTGGTCTCTAAGGCAGCTTCACTGCACAAATATTTCGCCTTAGCCGCCAATAATCCCCTGGTAGTTGCGTCGGCCTGGTCCCATTGGCTGGCGGACTGGTAAAGCACGGCCCTTGCTGCGTCCAGATGTATACTCAAATCGCCTAAGTGGCTCTGGATGATTGGATCATTGGATATAGGAACGGTGTCGGGTTTGAAAATTCGGGTCTTGCAGAACTCGGTCGTGAAATCCAATGCGGCAGCGGCTGTCCCCAGATAAACCGCCGCATATCCCAAGGGAAAACTTTCAACGACGCCTACTTTCAGGAATTCTCCGGGTTTTCCCAGAGCGTGGCTTTCTTCCACAAAGCAATCCTTGAATTCGACGCTGGGACTAACCGTGCCCCTCATACCTAGAGTGTTCCACTCTCCGGTGATGTTTAGCCCGGGCGAATCAGCTGGCACCAAGATTAGCATGCAATTGTTGGCCATATCATCCGAGCCGCCCAGCGAACAAAACACCTGCATGAAAGAGGCAGCCCCGGCCATAGTGCAAAAGTGCTTTACACCGTTGATCAAATATCCGCCATCGGTTTGTTCCGCTGAAGTCTCCATAAAAAAATTTCGGCCTAAGCTAGTGTTGGGTTCGCTCCCCCAGCTGCCAAACATTTTGCCCCCATCCACCACCTCTGGGTAGAACCGGGCTTTTTGCTGGGCCGTTGCGGTGGCTGCAATAAACCGTAGCACCGTGGAATGCATGTGCAGTGTCATGGATGTGCTGCTACATCCTTTGGCTATCTCTTCCAACACCATGACGTAGCTTAAAGAGTCCAGACCCATGCCGCCGTATTCTTCTGGAACACTCATCGCCAGGAGACCCTGTCCAAATAGGTCCTGCCAGTTCTCTTTGGGGTGGGTAGCCTCTTGGTCGTATAGGGCGGACCGGGGGCCCAACTTCTCTACGGTCAAATCCCTGACGCTTTTAATCAACTGATCCCGCAACTGGCTTCCCCTATCATCCCGTGCCATATCGATTTCCTCTCATATTCAAAGGGTAGCAAACATGCTCTAGCTGCCCGTGCCGCCGAATTCTATCCTCCACCAGAGGCTGGGACAAGGGCATAAACTTGGCACGCCTGTATCTATTAGAGTTTGTTTGGGGCCTCCGGTGACAGTCCGACCGGATGTCGCATCTCGGTGACACTGACAATAGAAAAGGGCCACCGCAATGCCAGACGGTGACCCTCAAGAAAGGACCAGCCCAGTGGAGCAACTACCACCTGGCAACGCTCGCGCGACAACGTCGTATCGAGCTTTGGGACGACAGTGCTTGAAATGGGCTTAGCACACCAGCCGTTTGATTAATTGCAGGTTTGGAGAAAGCTTTAGCCCCGATATGCCCCGTTCCTGCCGATCGGTGGCTGTTATGCGGATGCAGGGTGCTGATTTAGTCGTGTATGATCGGACGCTAGCCAGATAGCAATTCTTGATTTAATCGCTTGATTGCCCCGAATCCTGGTTAATTCCATAATTTCGTTTCATCCAATACCATCGAGTTTCAAAGAGGTCGTGACCACTTTTCAGGGCTTAATCATCTAAAAGGACTTTCGGATTCATTCTTACTTATTTACCATTCTTTGCGATATGGTTGGCTATGTATCGTAAAATAGTGTAGTACAGATAAAATTATGGTATATATACACCGCTTGCATTGTTCATGCCTAATTCTAACCAAGGTCAAAAGTAATGGGGGAAAACTTGATTAACAGTACTAAGAAAACAGTTTTGTTCTGGTTGTTCTCAATCGTAGTGATGTCGTTAATACTAGGATGTTCAGGAGATACTGAGCCTCAGGCGGAAGAAACGGGAAAGAACGACACGCCTGCCGCTGCACCAGCGGAAGTCTTCAAGTTGAAATTCTCATCGCCCTTGGCGCCGCCGCCGTTTTTGATCAGCGAAACACAGAAATGGTGGGCTGACCAAGTTGCCGAAAGGAGCGACGGACGTATCGAGTTTACCGATTTTTATTGGGCTGGAGCACTCACCAAGGGAGGTGAGACACTCGAGGCCGTAGAGGTCGGCATAGTAGACGTAGGCATAGTCACGTACCCGTATTACGCCGGAAAATTGCCCTTAGGGAACTTTAGTTACGCGGTTCCTTTTGGGTCGGGTGATCCTGCTGTGATTTTGAAGGCAATCCGTACTCTATACGATACGGTTCCCGCACTCCGGGCGGAGACAGAAAGGTATAATCAAAAATACCTGTTACCGGGTGTTATAGCTACCTATAATCTAACCTCAACGAAACCCATCGTTAATTTCGAAGACTTCGACGGTCTCAAGATTGCTTCCATCGGTGCATACCACCCTAAGATCCTCAATGCAGCTGGTGCCACTGCAATCCACATGCCAGTTGCCGAGAGATACCAGGCACTACAGTCTGGCGTGATCGAAGCCGAATTCCTGCCATGGGACATTTCGTATGCTTATAAATACCAGGACTTCGCCAAGCATGCGACGTGGGTCGATATGGGCGGGGCGGCACCGGTGGGGCTAGGCGTCAATAAAGATACCTGGAACAGTTTGCCCCGAGACCTCCAGCAGTTGATGTTGGATGTGGCAGACGAGGCCGCGGATCGAAGTATAGCCCTCATTAAGGAACGTACAGAAGAAGCGAAGGCTGGCTTCGAAGAAGCTGGCGTCACCTTCCATGAGATGCCCTTCGCAGAAAAAGAAAAATGGGCGCAAGCCTTGAGCGATATTCCCGGTGATTGGATTGAGGAGATGGAAGGGAAAGGACTCGCGGGAAAGAAGACTATGATCGGATATCTTAATCTACTCGAAGAGGCCGGGCATGAGTTCCCTCGTACTTGGGCTGCGGACTATCGAGACTGATTTTGTGTTAATCGACCGTATCAAAACCATATAAGTGTTGCATTAGATACGAGGGCTACTCCATGGGGTGCCCTCGTATTTATTTTGTTGCGATTAAGAGGCCCAAAGACATGGATAATTCCGAACGCGAGAATCCCAATCCTAGGCCGAAATGGTTGGTCATAGCTGATAATGGGCTCGGAAGTGTCATCAGTGGTGCAGCGTATATATCAGCGACATTAGTATTGGTTCTGATGATTCTGGTGACGGCAGATATCATCGGTCGTTATGTGTTCAGTAAACCGGTACCAATGACGTATGAAATTGGTTCGTTCTTGATGGTATTTATCGTTTTCTTGGGAATCGGTTATACCCAACGAATGAAAGCTCATATCCGGGTTGAATTCTTCACTCTGCGCCTACCACCTAGAATTAGAGCGGGTTTGGATCTCCTTACTCTCACCTTAGGGATCATTCTGTATGTAGCCATCTTCTACCAAGGAATGAAGTGGTCTTACACATCATTTCAGGTCGGTGATTATGTAGCCGGTCTGGTCAATTTACCCAGATGGCCGTCCCAATTCGCGATACCTTTAGGAGCGCTACTGCTGTCTCTTCAATTCGCTTACGACTTTGTACACAGATATTTGGAATTACTCCGGATAGTGAAGAATCCGAAGAGCGGTAACCAGTGATTTCCATATGTGGGTATTCCTCGAAAGTACGTAGCATTCCAATCAATGGTTTTAGAGCAGCCTATCCGATACATTGCAGTTGGTTCTTCAACTAAATGGCGGGATGGGCTTCGAAGTTAGGCTGATTAAGGCCTTTAGGTAGTTTCAGCGGAGGAGCAACATGGACCCAGTTATCTGGGGAATAATAGGATTCGTGGCCGTTTTATTTATGATGGGCCTGGGGATACACGTTGGGGTCGCGTTGGGTACGACGGGTATCGTCGGAATGTACGCAATGACCCACAAAGTGGATTTTGCTCTGGCGCTTCTGACTACCACGCCTTATTCCACTACCAACGTTTACGCCTTCGCTATATTGCCACTGTTCATAATCATGGGATTAATAGCCATGCACGCAGGCCTAAGCGCTGGGGCGTTTGATGCTGCATACAAATGGGTCGGACGACTTCCCGGAGGCATGGCTCTCGCGACTACCTGGGCGAATGCTGTGTTTGCTGCGTGCACAGGATCAAGTGTCGTTTCCTGCGCAGTGTTTACAAGAATCAGTCTGCCCGAGATGTCTAAACGCTCTTATGATCCTAACTTCGCCTGTGGCACTATTGCAGCTGCGGGCATGCTCGGGATGCTTATCCCTCCCAGTGCATTGATGATCATATATGGAATACTAACTGAGCAAAGCATCGGTAAATTGCTCATGGCAGGGATTGGGCCAGGCATTCTTTTAACCTTAATCTTCTCTTCAGGTATCGTTGCCTATGGGATTCGCTTCCCGACTCGTGCCCCAAGATCAGAAACCGCCTTTTCGATCACAGAAAAACTCAAGGCTACGATTGGTGTTTCAGGAATTGTCATAATCGTCCTCGGAATTATCGGTGGCATGTACACTGGAATCTTTACTCCCACTGAGGCCGGAGCGGCTGGAGCCTTTGGTGCGTTGGTCTTGGCGTTAGGGATGCGTCGCTTGGGTAAAAGCGCGTTTCTCTCTGCGTTACGCGAAGCATCTCAAACCACTGCATTAATTTTCTTCATCCTCATCGGAGCTATGATTTTTGCCCGTTTCTTAGTGTTGACCGGCTTGCCTGGGGAATTCGTGGACATGGTCAACACGTTAAATGTTGCTCCGATGCTCATAGTTGTGCTTTTCCTGCTCATGTATGTCTTTTTGGGCATGTTTCAAGATTCAATTTCAATGATGTCGATCACGCTACCTATAGTTCATCCAATCATCGTTGGTCTTGGGATAGACCCGATATACTTCGCGATGCTAGTCATAATGGCTATAGAGATCGGATTGATTACACCTCCGTTGGGATTAAACGTTTATACCGTCCGGTCCGTGGCGGTTCAAATGCCGGAGGGTAGAGACATCACCTTGGAAGGTATCTTTGCGGGTATATTACCGTTCTTCTTTCTGTCCATTTTCGCATTGATCGTCTTGATCTTAGTACCCCCAATCAGCACGTTTATACCATCACACCTCTTAGGGTAGTCAGGATTAGTTGAACCGACGTTGATGAGCGGGTAGTGTAGGCGTTCAGCGATAATGGGACACATTGGGGGGGTAAAAACCCGACAAAGGGGAGCGGGAGAGGAGCAGATGCGGGCCCGCCCACAGCCAAGCTGACAGCCACACGGGTGTACATCTATGAGACGGGAAACACTATTGTGGAATAGTGCATGGTGGAATTGAGGTTAGGTGGACGGCAGTGGACGGGACTATACCAGACTTCAAATCCGTTATACCTCGTGACGAGCGGGGTAGGTGGGTTCGACTCCCTCGCACTCCCGCCAGACAATTTTAGGCACGAAATCAGTCGGTTTCGGATAATAAAAGCCCCCGCACCTTAATGGTCGGGGGTTTTGTTTTGGGTCA
>JAKUTG010000142.1:0-6306 GCA_022447905.1 Pseudomonadales bacterium
GATTTATAATCAGGGTCTTCCGGATTAACCGGTTCAGTGTACGGGTCACGACCAATTACGGCCGGATACCAGAAGTTAACAGTTCCATACCCGAAACGGCTGTCTTTCACAAATTCATGCGCCAGCCACTTCAGCGAATTATTCGGGTTCGGCGCCAGTAAGTCTCCAAAACCTGGCGCTAGCATATCGTTATACCAGGTTTCTCCAGTCTGATACCCGTTTACAGGGTCCCGCTTGTATGAATATGGCAAGGAGTTGTATCCAAAGGTCTTGTCACGATAGAACCCGCCATCTCCGTAATTCTGAAAAGCCCCTGCCACCGGATCCAGAATGTCGTGGCAAACTACACAATTGGGATTGTTCAGCGTGGGATTATTCTCGTCCGCCAGAGCCTCCTGGTCGGTAGTACGCTCAGACAACGCTTCGATATCAACACCCAGGAAGAAGAAGTAAGCCCATCGAGCCCGAGCCCGGTTGCGGTTAGTCGCAGTAGATGGGAAGCGCGCCAGGAAGGCCGGTGAATTCAGAACGCCAGCGTGAGGATAATTTGTCTCGATCTCATAGCTGACATCTGGATCCATCTGTCCACATACGGTACACCGATAATATTCAGTGATTCTTCCTTCACGCCATTCATTACTGTCATCGTAATCATTAAAGGAAACATCCCCTCCGTAGATCTGTGCAGAGTAGGGATTCACCATGATGTAATCAGCAGTTAGGATTTCAGTATAGGGTCGTTCGTTAGTAACGACATGAGCGATAAGCTGCAAGGGTTCTTGGGCAATCGCAGCACTGACCAGTAGTCGATCGCTAGATGCACTAGAATAATTATTGTAGTAGTACATGGAATTTGGATACCGATAACGATTTACAACCGCAAATATCCTATTGGAAAATGCTTCGGTTAATAGCCGGTCATTGGCGCTTTCAATAAGAAAATTACGGAAACCGTCATCATCCATTAAACCGCGGATTGCTTCTCGTAATTCAGCATCCCCGCCACTGGCTACGGTGTTAAGTTCTGCTTCGGTGGGAAGGCGTCCTGCAAACAATAAAGAAGCCTTACGCAGACTTTTCTCGTTGCCCGTCCTGACAATGTCTCTGAAAATGTTTTGGTCGTTGCTGCCACTTCCGGTAACCATAAAATCGGCCAGCATCGCATCGACGAATTTGGACCACGATTCAAAGTCATCGCTACCACTAACGAGCTGCACGCCTCCACCGTGCGCTTGGCCCTGTGGCTTCGTAAGTATAAGAGAAGTGCCATTTGCCACTTTTCCAATGTAGTTCAATAGGGAATTGTAATTAACCGACTGGTAATCTAGGGTGTTTGAATCCACATAAGTCAGTGCGCTATTTGCTGCCGCTCCGCCTTCCTGGTGACAGACAATACAGCGTCCCTGGATAATAGGCGTTGAGATATTCTCTTTGTAGAAGGTCAGGCTTTCAGCTTCACCATCTTCAGAAGAGATAAAAAACGACAAGGGTGCGCCACTGAAGTATAACTCGTTAGGGTCAGACAAGATTTTGTAAGCGAGATAGATAGCTAATGTGGTATCGGCTACGCCGATTGGGCCAAAGGCCAGATCATCGACAACCGTTAATGTTTCCTTCGCCTGCAAAATCTTGTTAGCTCTGGCAGCTTGCAGACTTTCCAGAGCAGAATCCCAGGGCACATACTCACCGGATTCCAGCAGCATGAAGATCTCTTCGCCCCAGACAATGAGCACATAGAGGTTACCTACGCTGTTTACGTGACTCGTCTCTATCTGTATCTCAGTTAGAACATCGATCGCCTGTTCGTAAGCAAAGCTGTTTGCATAACTAGCACCATTATTGGCGGTTGCTCCAGCGAAGAATTTTGCCGTAGTCTCCTTTCCGGTGAGACTACTGGGAGAATCGAGTTCAGGTAGCGATGCCTTAGTAGTACCGAAAGCGAGGGGCGCTATAACCACTCCCACAAAAAACAGCATTTTATTAGCTAGGGCGAAACATTTATTGAAGCAGAGTGCCATAAAAGATTTGTCGGCCCCGCTCTACTCAGATAGAACAGAGTTCACAAAATTCTGTAGTTTCTGAAGATCCTGGCTTCCTGCCATTAACTGAATTCCACCACCGTGGTTTATTCCTTGGGGCTTGGAAAGCAACAAACTCGAACCATTAGTGGCTGGCCCCATAGCAGCGCCCGGTCTTTCGACAGCTCCACCTAGTAGATTGTTAATGTAATTGACCAAGGTATTGTAGTTAGTAGTTTGGAAATTTGTAGAACTGGAATCGACATAACGCAAGGCACTGCTTGCCGCCGCACCACCTGCTTTATGGCAGGCTATGCACCTGTTTTGAATAATCGGTGACGAAATATTATTCGTATAAAGTTGAAAGCTTGAACTGCTTGTTTGTTCGGCTTCGATAGTTACCAGTAAAGCTGACCCACTATAAAAAATCTCACCCGTAGCCGCGATAGAGTCGTACGCAAGATAAAGTGCTAGTGTTGTGTCTGACACGCCAGCTGGGCCGAATGCTACATCATTGACAATATTGATCAGCTCACTCGCTTGCAGCGTTTTGGCGGGAAAAGCAGCTTGCAAATTTTCTAGAGATAAGTCCCAAACTTCGTAAGCCCCAGATTCGATTCGCATGAAATACTGATCGCCCCAGACAACCAGGACATAGATATTTCCGGCCGTATTCACGTGGCTCGTCTCGACCTGAATTTCCATGTTGATATCTATGGCTTGATCGTAGTCAAAGCTGGAGCTATAGGTTGCCCCATTATCTGCCGAGGCTCCACCGAAGAAGCGAGCTGTGGTGGTTCCTCCACTTACCGTAGAAGGCAAATCTAATTCTGGCAGTTGCGCCAATGCAACCGGCATGGCAAGGAAAACTGCAAGATTGAAAAATGTTGTAAGTAACTTTCCTTTCATCAACATGCGGCCTTTACGATTTATATACGTAGAAAAACTGCAAAGCCTTCCAAAATTGCGGACTAGGGAAATTCAACAAGGCCTATAATGCGTAAACTCAAAAAACGCCCACTAGTCTAAAACGTCCCATATAAACTCTGGTTTGCCTGGAGTACCTGAAAAGAATAACTACACCAGTCCGAAACCCGGGCGATAGACCTTCTCTAGATAGGCATTGGCGCCTTCATCATTGGTGAATCGCATGCCGACCTTATCATACTCTAACACCTTGTTTTCAGAGGCGCGCATAGTAGCGATATTGCCCAGCAACATGGTCTCGGTGAGGCGGCCTGCATATTCAAAGTCTGAAGTTGTCACCTTGCTACGGTCCTTAATAGCATCGATCCACTCCTGGTAAATACCGGGTGACCTAGCCATTCTCTTGGCTGGTTGCTGATATTCTAGGTGTTTTGCCTCAGGGATGAGTCGTGGCTCACGGCCGTAGACACCGTGCATTAGGATATTCTTGTCTCCCACAATAAGTACTCCGCCGTCATTATCTCCGAGCATTCGACCCTGCTCCAATAATTCCGGGCGTTCTGGCAGCAATCCCCCGTCATACCATGTCATTTTCACCGGTGGACGGCTGCCTTTAGTTGGAAATTCAAAGTGAATCTTGGAGGCAATAGGAAAAGTCTCCATGTCCTGCCCAAACCGACTGGAACTCGCGGAAATTCTGTCAGGCAAGTCAAGATCCAGTGCCCAGTAAGGATGATCGATGATATGAGCACCCATATCCCCTACCACACCTGTACCGAAATCAAGCCAACCGCGCCAGTTAAACCAATGATAGGCCCTTTCTTTGAACGGCCGAAACGGGGCGGCACCTAACCATAGATCCCAGTTGATATGTGTTGGTATGGGATCAGAGCCTACTGGCCGGCCAATTCCCTGTGGCCAGACAGGGCGATTAGTCCAACAGTGTACTTCCTGAACCGTACCAAGAGCGCCATCAGCAACCATTTCGTTAATTAGCCGAGCTCCCTCTTCTGCGTGGCCTTGGTTTCCCATCTGGGTAACGACATTGGTCTCACGGGCGCGTTTTGCCAGGAAGCGGGCTTCAGCCACAGTATGGCACAGCGGCTTTTGTACATAGAGATGCTTCCCTAGGTTCATGGCATGGGCAGCGATTGGTGCATGCATGTGATCCGGCGTACTAATCAACACCGCATCAATTTCGGGGTTCTCATCCAGCATAACGCGGTAGTCTCGATAGGTCTTGGCTTTCTCACGAAACGACGCAGTCCAATCCTGGTTCAGAGTCTCCGCCAATCGATTATCGTCTATATCACAGACAGCATAGATGTTCTCATGAGATACAGATTGAATATCTGACCGACCCTTACCGCCAGCTCCAACAGCAGCGATGTTGACCTTGTCACTGGGCGCGACGTAGGCGGGGCCTCCGAGCACATGGCGGGGAACAATCATAAAGGCGGACGCAGCCGCCGTGTTTCTTATAAAGTCGCGACGACTTCGATTTTTTCCTTTCGTATCTTTTCTCATGGAACCCCCGTGTTATCTTATTAAGCTGGCCTGAAACAGGCCCTTTCCAATACTGTTTAGCCAGCTATCACCACTCCGAGGTTAGCACAAAGGAATGGGTTTCCGGAAACTCAGCGCGCTGCTTATCAATCAGTTCCACAAATTTTGGCCGAAATTTCTCCGCGCAATCCCGCTGATGATTACGGAAAGGAAGGCAAGTTGAAAGAGATTTAGAACTTCTTGAATGGGTCCACAATCATAAAGGTCGCATTAGTCTTGGCTACCAGTTTCTCTTCACAGTAAATTGAAATCTCGCAGCGAAACAGCTTTTTGCCAACATGGATGACTTCCGCTTTAGCAATGAGCGTATTCCCTGCTGGTGGTCTGATAAAGGATATATTGAGATCGATGGTAGCCGACAACTTCCCCTCTGGCCTTACTGATCGCACTGCGGCTCCAGCAGCCGTGTCCGCCAGCGAGCTAAGCACGCCACCATGAACACGACCTCCATTATTAAAGTGATAATCTTTCAGTTCGATAGCACAAGTCGCACACCCTTCAGCAAAATCTATTATCTCGATACCGAGAAATTCACCGAAAGGACTCATTTGGGGTGTTTGCAGAGGCATAGCTTTTTGCGCTTCCTAAATTATCTGAGTACGGTTGATCACAACCGTCGCCTCAGTTATCAATTGGCGCTTGCGCCATAGCCTGAATTAAATCGATAAGCTTAGCTATGTCTCTAAGATCAGCAATCTCAGCTGGTGAATGACTGTAGCGACCTGGCCAAGATAGTCCCGCGTTAGGTGCACCATACACGGTAAAAGTAGAGCCATCGGTTCCGCCCTGTGTTAAGCCATACTGGGCATCGATTCCTGCTTCCTCCGCGATCCGCCGATTGCGATCCAACTCATAGGGTGTCGCCATGCTGCTATTCTCAATAGACCGCAGCACCGGTCCGTTACCCAAGGGAGCATAAGCAAAGTGGGGGGACTCGAGAGGTGTATCGGATGAAACAAAAGTGTCGATACTATAAACCCGTCTTGTCCGCGAGTAGAGCTTGCTTGCGAGCTCTGCTGCACCACGTAGCCCTCCCTCTTCTCTGACCGACCAGGCGAAGATGACCCGGTTAGACAAGCGAACCGGATCGATTTGTTGCAATGCCATTAATAAGGAAGTACTGCCAACCCGGTCATCAAGTGATCGGGAAGCATAGCGATAAGCCCCCATACGATGTCCTTCCTTGTAACCTGTCACACCCATACCGATCCGCACCCCGGCAGCAGCCAACTGTTCCGAATTCATTCCGAACCATGCCTGCACAGATTCCGGTTGTTTCCTTTGCGGATCTGAACGATTCAGAAAAACTCCTCGCAATGCTGGCGCATCAGTCTGAGACTCAATGTTGGTAAAGGGATCTATTTGCATTACCGCAGGCTGTCCTTCCCAAGCGGTGGTTACAACGCCGCCGAGTCTTCTTAAGTTAACAACCCCATTTGCTTCTATATTCTCAATCTCATAACCCACCTCATCCATGTGGGCGACAAAGACAGTGGCCTCCCCCGCCGGCCCAAACTCAATCCAGAGGTTTCCCATTTCATCAACTTGCGCAATTTCCTTTGCCCAGTCCGGCATCGCGTTATACACCAGATTGCGTATTGGCCCTTCATGACCTGGCACAGCTGATCGCTCAGCTAATTGATCGATTTGTCGTTCTATTTCAACCAAGCGATTTACATTCTGGGCCGGGCCCCAGCGGCTTCGTTCACCATTGAGTACATTCAGTTGCTCTGGAGCTGATATCCAATTCGGCACATCGGCTCCCCTATCAAGTGCCGACACCAGGGTAGTCAGG
>JAKUTG010000143.1:0-6296 GCA_022447905.1 Pseudomonadales bacterium
AAATTGTCGATCCTTTGCCCCTGCTGGGGTTCAAGAACCCGGATGAATTGGACTTTTTTGTTATCTTCTATCATGGAGGGTTCACAAAATTTGAAAATTTATCGCTTAGGCATTTTACAGCAATCGGTTTATGCGGTAATGGTGTACAATCGCCTCGTTTTTCGATCGGCTGATTTTCTAAACTGGTGAAAACTCTAAAACAAGACTTAAACAACCTAATAGGAGACGCACTTGCTTCTTCGGCAAATGTGTCGAGTTGCAATGCTAATGTTATTACCGCGTCCAAACCGGGATTTGGTGACTATCAGGCTAACGGGGTAATGGCTATTGCCAAACAATTGAATGTTAAGCCGCAAGAACTGGCCAAGCTTGTTCAAGATCATCTTGAAACTCGCGAGCAAGAGCTAGTTGAACGGTTCGAAATTGCCGGTCCTGGATTTATCAATATCTTTCTCCGTGATTCACAGCTAATCAAACGTGCCAATATTACTTTGGCCAATCCAGATTTGCTCGTTCCTAAAACCGAATCACCGCAAATCATTGTCGTAGATTATTCATCTCCAAATCTAGCAAAGGAAATGCACGTTGGACACTTACGGGGCACTATCATCGGCGATAGTCTTGTTCGAATATTTGAGAGATTGGGCCATAAAGTCATACGGCAAAACCATGTCGGCGATTGGGGAACCCAATTTGGTATGTTGATAGCTTGTATGAAAGAGCTTACTACTGAGCACGACGCTCTACCAAATGAGCTTACAGATCTGGAGGAGTTCTATAAAGCAGCTAAGCAACGCTTTGACTCTGACCCAGATTTTGCTGCCAGCGCGCGTAGTAGCGTAGTCAAACTACAAAGTAAAGATGCTGAATATATGGCAATCTGGGAACAATTCATCGAAGAGTCTATGCATCATTGCGAGGCTGTATACAAAAAACTTAACGTAACACTTAACCGCGAGGATCTCGATGCTGAAAGTTCTTATAACGATGATCTGCCTGAAATAAAGAGGCTACTCGCCAGCAAGGAATTACTGACCAAATCAGACGGTGCAATGTGCGTGTTTTTGCCAGAATTTGTTGGCAAAAATAATGACCCTTTACCCGTCATTATTCAAAAATCAGATGGTAGTTATCTCTATTCAACTACTGACCTGGCAGCAATTAAACTCCGTTCTTATGAGTTTAAAGCTGACCGTTCAATTTATGTAGTTGATGTCAGGCAATCTCTACATTTCCAACAGGTTTTTGCTGTAGCAAAATTATCAGGCCTAGCATCTAGTGCTATCTCATTGGAGCATATTTCTTACGGTACTATGATGGGCAAAGACGGAAAACCTTTTCAAACGCGCTCAGGTGAGACTATAAAGCTTATAGAGCTTTTAGATGAGTCAGTGCAACGCGCCTTTACTCTGGTTACGGACAAGAACCCACAGTTCAGCGAATCCGAAAGACAGCAAATAGCAGCAAAAATAGGTATCGCCGCCGTAAAGTATGCGGATCTATCCAAGAATAGAACTAGTAATTATATGTTCGATTGGTCCAGCATGCTTTCATTCGAAGGCAATACCGCGCCCTATCTGATGTATGCCTACGCTAGAATCAAAAGCATACTCAGGAAACATCAGGAAATAGCAGATGATCGCTATTTGATCACGTTAGTGTCGGAGCCCGAAGAAAGGGTGCTTTTAGTAAAAAATTTACAACTAGCGGAAATTATTCATGCAGTCGCTACAGATTGTTATCCAAACAAGCTGTGTAACTATCTCTATGAACTTGCTGGTAGCTTTATGCGTTTCTACGAGACCTGCCCCATACTGAAAGCCGAAACTCGCCGAAAGGAATCTCGGCTAGCTTTATCAAGACTCACAGCGGAAAATTTACAGCAGGGCCTTCGTCTTTTAGGCATAGAAACCCTAGAGCAAATGTAAACGAAGTTATCAGCAAAAATCTGCTCCACGAAGTCACTCAACATATTTAGTATAAAGATTAATTAACGATCTCTAGTAGTAACTTGTTAATCTTTGAAGAAAATTCCCCAGGGTCTTCCAGCTGCCCGCCCTCAGCGAGGCTTGCTTGGCCAAACAGGATCGTGACTAGATCTGAAAACCGTTCTTCATCGCTTTCTTGATTCAGTTTATTAAGCAGCGGATGCTCGGGGTTAATTTCAAATATCGGCTTGGTTTCAGGAATTTCTTGTCCTGAAGCTTGCATGATTTTACGCATCTGTGCGCCCATGTCGTGATCATCGATTGCGAGGCAACCGGGTGATTCAGTGAGTCTGTGGGTAACTCTCACATCTTTGACCCTATCCCCCAGGATTTCCTTAATTCGCGTTACCAGCTGCTCATATTCCTTTTCAATTTTATCTTGCTGCTCACCATCAGCCTCATCTTTAAGCTTTCCTAGATCCAGTTCTCCGCGAGCTATATCTTGAAACTGTTTTCCATCAAACTCCTGAAGGTGTCCCATCAACCACTCGTCGATACGGTCATGCATTAAAATTACTTCAATCTCCTTCTTCTTAAATATCTCCAGAAGGGGGCTATTACGCGCTGCCTTCAATGACTCAGCGGCCAGGTAGTAGATTTTTTCTTGCCCTTCTTTCATCCGTGAAACGTACTCTTGCAGGGCCTCTTCTTGTTCATCTGACTCCGACTGAGTTGTTGTGAACTGTAGTAGCTTAGCGACTTTCTCATTATTGGAATAATCCTCCGCCGGACCTTCCTTTAAAGTTTGACCAAATTGTTTCCAAAATACGTTGTATTTATCCTTATCTTTTTTGCGCAGCTTTTCCAGCATATCCAATGCTCTCTTGGTGAGCGCGCTACGAATAGAATCTACGGCAGGGTCTTTTTGCAGAATCTCCCGTGAGACATTTAATGAAATATCATTTGAATCTACAACTCCCTTCATAAAACGTAAAAATAACGGCAAAAACTGTTCTGCATCATCCATGATGAATACACGCTGTACATAGAGTTTCAAGCCCCGAGCTGCTTCCCGGTTCCATAAGTCATACGGCGCTTGGCTGGGGATATAAAGCAAACTGGTATATTCCAGCTTCCCTTCAACTTTGTTGTGACTCCATTCTAAAGGGTCCTCAAAGTCGTGACTCACATGTTTATAGAATTCCTTATATTCTTCTTTAGAAATATCTTTTCGGGGGCGTGACCAAAGAGCCTTAGCCTTGTTTACTGCTTCGTACTCTTTTTCCTTCTTAACTTTTCCCCCTTTATCTTCTTCCTGGCCTAACTCTTGCTTTTCCATAAATACTGGAATAGAAAGATGGTCCGAGTATTTTTTTACTATACTGTTTAGCCTGAATGCCGCTGCAAATTCCTCCTCGCCTTTCTTTAAATAAAGCGTGACGCATGTACCGCGTTCTTTTTTTGTGGCCGATTCAATGGAGTAGTCCGACTCACCACCAGATTTCCAAAGGGTTGCGGAGCCTGGCTTTGTTCCGGCTTTACGTGTTAACACTTCTACCGTATCAGCGACTATGAACGCTGAATAGAATCCAACACCGAATTGTCCTATAAGCTGAGAGTCTTTCTGTTGATCTCCAGTTAGTGACTCAAGAAATTGCGCCGTTCCAGATTTAGCTATAGTACCCAAATTATTTACTATCTCGTCTCGGTTCATACCAATGCCGTTATCCGAAATCATGATCGTTTTATTCTTTTCGTCGAAATCGATCCTGACTTTTAGCTCTGTGTCTTTCCCCAACAATTTTGGTTTTGAAAGGGCTTCGAATCGAAGCCTGTCAACCGCATCGGAGGCATTCGAAATTAATTCGCGCAAGAATATTTCTTTATTGCTGTATAGGGAGTGGATCATTAAGTGCAGAAGCTGTTTCGCTTCCGTTTCAAATCCTCTTACTTCTGTCTTGGTGCTGGTTGCCATTTCTTTCTCCAACTATCAGTACTGGCGCAGTAAAAAACCCGACCATTGCTAAATGGCCGGGTTTATAGATGGGGTCTTAAGGCTATTGTTTCAAGCGCTAATCATACGTATTAAAACCGTTTTTATGCTATTTACAGATCCTCGCGCGTTAAGTTTTCAATCCAGAGGCGGATAGGACTCATAGAAGTCGATGGCATCCTGCCGCCTTTCAGCAAGGATATCGAACCGGGCCTCAGTATTATTGATGAAAGTAATATAGCTTTCGGCACCATTACGAGAGTCTTCATCATTGAGATCGGATGCCTCTCTCGCTGCCGACAATGCGCCCTCGAAATCGTCCAATTCCAGTAAAGATCTGGCCAGAAACATCAGGGTATCGCCTTTATCATTAAGCTCTCCCTTATCAATAGCCATCTGGAATGCTTCCGCAGCATCTTCGTAATTCGTCATCACGTAGTGAATATAGCCAACGGTGTCATACCCATCGCCAGTTTCATCTAATTCCGCAACGCGTTCTGCTGGCTCAAGGGCATCTTCCCACATACTAGCTAACAGATACATCTGAGTATAAGTTTCATAATTGTCGAGATTCTCTTCTACGAATTCCTTATTGATCCCATCCGCTATGATTTTCGATCCACTAGCTGGAATATCAACCCCTGCCATAGACTGCCCCAGATTCATATATCTAGTTTCATCGTCAAAGTAATCCTTAAGATACGCAACATTAAGTGATCTTACTCGTCGCTCCTCATCGTCGACGCTGGCATACACTGCGCTCAAATTCATCCAGTCCGTTGGATCGTCGAACAGCACAATCATGGTCTTGGTTAAATCCAGAGCCTTATCAAAATCTTCTATAGTGAAATAAAGACCATTAAGGTAAGCGTAATCATCTCTATCTAGCGGTCCTCCTTCAGCCAGTATAAATTCCATATAGCCAATCCAATAAGGCAGGGCCTCGGTGAACTCCTCCAGTTGGTAGTGCGCGTAGGAGAGTCCGCGATATACAATATCATCTTCATCAAATGAAAAGTCACGCCAAGCTACATAATTGACGATCGAAGATCGCCACTCTTCTTCGGCAGCATATAGCTGCCCCAAAGAACGCAAAGTCCGCAATCGTGTATCCTCACGAAGATCTTCAATAGTCAGTATTTCTTCAAAACTTCTGATTGCACCTTGATAATCTTCGAGGGTGAGATAATAGTTTGTGTAGAAATTAAGCAGGGTCGATTTTTCAAAATCGTTCATGCGCTGAAATCGACGCTCTCTTAACTCGTCTAGCTCGAGTTTAGCCCTTACGAGATCAGGCTCATCATCCGGATCTTCAGGGGTCATCAATTCTTGAATTCGCGAAATCGAACGCATAACTGCCTGGCCGAGAGTTCCACTGGTGCGCGCTTGGGGTGGAGCTCGCTGCTCCTCTCCTGCCAACACAAGGCTGGTCGGAAAAATCGCTACGGATAGGGATACTATTAAAAATCCCAGCCCAAGTTTAGTTCCCATTTTCATTATTAGTTATTCCTCAAGCTGATAACGGAATAAATACTGCACACCGGACACTGGGACGCCAATACCATCTTCAACCCGTGGCTGGAATTTAAAACGAGCTGCGGCTCGGACTGAAGACCTGTTGAAAATTTGAGGCGGTTCCGCATCGACAACCGTAATTGTTTCTTCTTCGACACTACCCAAGCCGTTCACTGTAAAACTAACCAGGCACCATCCTTCAATTCCTCTCTGAGCAGCCCGGGTAGGATACTGGGGAGCAATTGCAACCAGCGGCAAATAATCACCATCTGTAGCGTTAATAGATGCGTTGCTGAGTTGTAACCCGGTATCGATATCAATGGACATACGCGCAATATTAAGAGAGGGGCCAGCATCCAGGTTAATCTGTTTCTCTTGCAGTTCTGGCTGTTCCTCCGTCAGCTCCTCAATCGGCTCCGGCTTATCGATTTCCTCAATTACTTCCAGCTCTATGTCTGGCATGGTTGCATCGACAATCTTGACGACTGACAGACGTTCCGAAAGAGTCTCACCAGTGGCTATAAGGACTGACATAAAAAAGAAAAGTCCCAGGGTAACGCCGGCAGCAATCCCCATCGATATGGCCCATCTGACTACTATTATCATCGTCTATGCCTCCGCTGAAATTGATACATCTTCAATATTTGCTTCACGCGCTGCTTCCAGGATTATCAATACCTGCTCATTATTTGCGTTCTGGTCAGCCTGTATAATGATAGCCGAATTCGGTGCATCCGCTAACCGTAATTCAAACCGCGAACGGATAAATCGTGGATCGATCTGCTCGCCGTCTATCCAGATATCCCCTGCTGGTCCGACAGCAATTAGAATAAGATCGCCAGAGGTGTCTTCTACTGTGG
>JAKUTG010000144.1:0-6288 GCA_022447905.1 Pseudomonadales bacterium
GGGTAAAGAACACAGGACACAGTGGTATTCGGAATACAACATCTATCGCGCCACGATGATCTTCTCTCTGGTCGCTGCACTCTGCATAATTATAGGCATACCCAGGCCCGTATACCTCGTACTGGTCGCATCCGCATTAGCTTACTTCGTTGCTCCGGTAATTTACTTTTTCAATATATATTTTTGCCTCACCATCATTCCGAAAGAAGACAAGGCATTCTATCCATCAAACTTTGCAAAGTATTTCTCTTGCATTAGCTTGGTCGTATTCACTGGCCTGAGCGGAATACTTATCATGGCACGAGTATTTAACATTACCTTGTTCGGCACTTGAGGAAATTGGAAGGATCAATTAATCCATATCAGTCACGTTGTCGTGTTGTGACTGCGGATTTAACACTGACAGTGCCTCAAACGTCATGCCTGCGTGTGCCTGTAATCTTTCGAACAAGCGAGCACCAAAAACAGAAGCTGGAGTCCAGAATCCCCCCGGCAATGAGCCCTTATCTACATCACGGCACAAACTGATGCCTGCTTGCGCCAACATCTTGGCGGTAGCACCGTAACCGGGGTCTTTGTCACCTGTAACTTTTACAATTATCTTACCACCTTGGTCATTACTCCCGAAAAAGCGGAGGTCAAAGAACCCTTTTTCTTGCTGTTCGAGACTTGGACCCTCTCCCGGCTTGGGCAAAAAGAACCTAGTCGCCAACCACCGAATTGGAGGTAGTGCAATACCAATCATTCCAATCCTGGACATTGCAGATAATCGCTTGGCTCGCTTTTCGCCTTTCCGTCCATCCCCAGTAAGCGTTCCCTCATCATACGTGAAATCAGGATCATAAGGTCGGCTTAAGAGAGCATTAGTACGCAAGACAATCCGCTGGTTAATTGCAGCCATTAGAAATGGCCCAACCCAAGAATTGAAATCCTCATCATATTCGACTGCAACCGTTTTCTGTCGAGCCTTGAAACTATGCCCTAGCGGGCAAATGGAATAAGGGTCTTTCAATTCTTGTCTTAATGAAGGCTCTTTAGCAGCTTCCTGGACAAGATTAAGGGCACTGGCTATTGTTCCTCCTGAAGCTCCTCCCTTCGTCGCTTTCACACGCATCTTCACATGGTTGCAATAAGCTCCGAAATGTTCCCAGGCGAGGTCCTGCAAAAACTTAACCCCCAAATCCGAGGGAATGGAATCAAACCCGCAAGAATGAACTATACGGGCGCCACTTGCTCTTGCCTCATTTTCATAGCGCTCGACCATGCGCTTAATCCATTGAGCTTCACCAGTCAGATCACAATAATCGGTGCCTGAAAGCGCGCACAGTTTCACCAACAGCTCACCATACAGTGCATAGGGCCCCACAGTGGAAATGATAACCTCTGCTCTATTGCACAGGACTTGCAAGGATTCTTGGTTGAAGGAGTCAGAGATTAAAACGGGAACATTTTGCGCTTTGTTTCCCAGCTCATTCTTTAGGCTACTTAGCTTTGACTCAGATCTAGCGGCCATTGCCCAGGAAAAATTGGGTTCCGTATATTCGTTCACAAGATACTTGCAAAGAATCCTGCCGACGAAACTGGTAGCACCATAAATGATAATGTCAAATTCTTTGTTTATTAAGATATGACCTCCTAAAAAGCACCTCTTACTTTAAACGTAAATCTAATCCCATCGGTTGTACTAAATCTTTCAATTTCTTTCAATACATCGTCTCTCAAATAACCTGAAAAACGCCTGCGCTCTTGCTTTTGTCTATGATTGAAAAGGTTTATTGCTTCGAATCGATATGTAAGGCTGGCGAAGCCTTGTTTCTCAGCGAATAAAGTAAGATTGCTACGGGAACCTATAAAAAGCACATTGTCAATATCCCAGAAAGGCCGATTACCATCTATGCCGTCGCGATAATTAAATCCGTAATTAATACCACTGCCAGACATATCATGGCGAAAACCAAAGTTAAAAGATCCTCTATCATATGGCACAACCTTCCTCATCTTACCTATTAAAGAATCATCTATTCTTGAATTTTGAACCAGGAACCCAGCCGTTAACAAAGCGGAAGGTAATCCAACCATACCTAGCCTCACACTGGTATTCAGGTTCAAGCCCGACACACTCCCGTCACCAACATTCCCATTGGTTGACTTAAGATTAGTTAACGATGGTGAAATATCGATGCGCCCAATATTATTTTCGACATCAAAATAAAAAAGCCGTAAGTTAACCACACCTCCATCATTAGGGAGTCTATAATCAAGATTCACGTTATATCGCCAACTTTCCTCCTGAACCAGTTCGGGGTTTCCTGCAATCGTATCTTGATCCTCATCCATCAAATTAGTAGAAGCAGAAAAATCAGCAAAACTAAGTTGTGATACAAATTTTTCGGCTGTGAGGTGCATCTGAAACGAATTATTAATATCGTATCGGAAATCAATTTTAGGTCTCAGGAAATCAAATTGGCGGGTATTATCTATGTCGCCCATTTGTTTGATCCGGGAATCTTCTGCTATTAACGAGCTCTCTAACGACATACGTGAGTTGATGCGCCAATTGTGAATAGCGAATGCCTCGTAACGAATTTCCTCAACAGTGGCAAACGCGTTAGGCAAATCAACGGGCACCAACCCACCAAAATCAGAGGACCCCTCTCCGACCAACGGCAGACCAAGCCTCAGCGAAGAATCCTGGGTTGTCTGGGCCACCTCTAGTCCGAGCTCCAAACCCTGATTTGGCGCTACATTCTGTGTATAAGATGTTCTTAGTATTTTTTCACGATAACGACTGCTGTTGTCGATAAACAGATTCTTGAATTCAAGGTCCCCTGGAGACAGAAATTCGAAGCGTTCCCTTGTTGTATCTTCTTTTCTGTCATTTACGATAAAAAGAAATTTATATTTAGCGCCATTCCCAAAAGTATGTTCGTAATCACCCCCAATTTCCCAGTTGTTCGCCTTTGAAGGGTTATCCTCTCGCTCAAAAGAAATACTTGGTAATCCCGTACCGAAGTCGGTAAATTTTCTCAAAAGCTTAGCCGGTGGATCTTGTTCGCCGTAAAGCAGGTTTAGTGCGAACCTATTCCCTAAAGAAGGCTCGTAGGTTAGATTTGAATTAAAATTGTAATTAGTCCTCTCAACCGTTTGCTTCAATTCCACCGTCTCATTAAAGCTCAAATCTGGATTTAGGCTAAGTTCAAACGTATCCTGAATCGTGTACCCTGGACTTATATTGGCGCTTATCAGGTAACTCAAGGAGCCGCGCTGGCCTGTCACTGAGAAAGTGCCTTCCGGCCTAAAAGAGCTGTCCTGAAATCTCCTGACACCAACCTCAGCGGATAAACTGGAACGCGACTGTGCTTCACGTAATACGATGTTAATCAGCTGCCCAGTGTTTTGTACGTCGAGCTCACTGGATGTTCCTCGCACTATCTCAATATATTGCACCTCCGCGGCAGCGATTCGACTCAGTTGATTTCGGGCTTCATTATTTTTTCCAGCTAGGCGCTTACCGTCAATCAATATTTGTGAACTACCCCCTAATCCACGAGTGTTTCCGAGGAAACGTTCCACCAAGGCATCATTTTCATTTCCAAGGGCCAGATCAATACCAGGAATCCTGTCTAGCATGTCCTTTACCGAAACCGGAGCAAACTGACTAAAATAACTGGAGGGATAAGTTACCGTTGAATCAGCAGCAACCTGCCCGGTGCCTGACTGTGCAAACAGGTAGCCCGGTAACCAAATAATGAAACTTAAAACAATGCTTGGTAAGAACCTGAAAGAAATGGTATTTCCTATAACTTGTTGTTAATTTGGGAATTATTATGAAATTGCGAGCAGGATCATAGCATTAATCCTCGAAATGTATTTACAAAACTTCGCATATCACAGTTCTAACGCAACGACCTTTAAAGAACCTGAAAAACCTGTAAGCTATTAAGTTTTATCACCGACGCAGAAATATGTGACGCGTTGCAAACCCTCACTGCAGGAACAGGCTTATGCTATCAAAATTTCTTAAACCTTTTACATGCATCCTCCCCTTACTACTGCTCATTGGATGCTCAGAGGAAAACCTCTCCGCTACAACTACTGCGGGCATCGCTGATGCTGAACCAAAACCTGAGACAACGCTAGCAGCTGCGGATGCAATTAGCGGCGCAGTCACTAGCAGAAACGGCTCAGAAGCAGGCGTCTGGGTTATCGCTGAAACCGGAGAATTCGACACCTTTTTTGCCCGAATTGTGGTCACCAATGACGACGGTCAATACCTAATACCCAACCTTCCCGATGCGGAATATCAAGTCTGGACTCGCGGTTACGGACTGGCGGATTCTCCTAAACTCACGACCAGACCGGGCCAGACAGA
The DNA here is from genome assembly GCA_022447905.1 of Pseudomonadales bacterium. Classification (GTDB taxonomy): domain Bacteria; phylum Pseudomonadota; class Gammaproteobacteria; order Pseudomonadales; family Pseudohongiellaceae; genus UBA9145. Next base: position 4,373 of record JAKUTG010000144.1, read on the forward strand.
AAATCTCGAAGCGATTATTGCAGCAAGTGATGCCATAGCTGCAAAAGTGTATCCGGCAGCTTACTGGTACTCCATGATGGACCTGCCTACCGAGACCGAACTCGTTAACGTTGAGGGTGGCTTAAATGCTTATCTGACTTGGATGAAAAATATGGGGTGTATTGGCTGCCATCAGCTAGGTCAGGAAGCAACGCGGACCATACCAGAGGCATTAGGAAATTTCGAGACCCACGAAGAAGCATGGATGCGTCGAGTAAGTTCAGGTCAGGCCGGGAGAGGCATGTTTGCGCAACTGGCAGGTCGGCTCGATGGTGTGCCGTTTAAATATCTGGGAGACTCGACACAGCGCATTGCTAATGGCGAATTACCGTTTGTAAAACCAAAGCGGCCCGCAGGTTTAGAACAAAATGTAGTGGTTACAGTGCGAGACTGGTCGAATCCGAAGGCTTACATGCACGACCTATCCGGCACGGACCGCCGTAATCCTACTGTCAATGGCTACGGCCCCCTTTATGGAGCACCTGAACTAAGCACGGATGAATTTCCCGTGCTCGACCCTGTCAATAATACAAACTTGGTAATTAATGCCCCTGTCCGTGACCTTAATACGCCTAGCTCTTTCTCTACACCCCCAACGGCGCCTTCTCCTTATTGGGGTGACGAGGCCATTTGGGATAGTAAGGCTAACGCCCATAACCCGATGCTGGATCAGGATGGTCGGGTCTGGTACACGGCACGTATTCGGGGGCCTGAACATCCTGAATTCTGTAAAGAAGATTCGCAACATCCTTCCGCAGTGTTATTCCCGACGGAACGAGCTGGCAGGCAGTTGTCAATGTATGATCCAGAAACTGAAAAATACACATTCATAGATACCTGCTTCAGCACGCACCATTTACAGTTTGCTTATGATGAAGAAAATACGTTGTGGACTAGCGGTGGTGGCGCTGTTGTTGGCTGGTTAAATACTCGGGAATTTCTTGAAACTGGCGACGCTGCCTCTGCGCAAGGCTGGTCACCACTGATATTGGATACCAACGGCAATGGCCAATTAGATGAGTGGGTTGAGCCTGGCGAAGAACTGGACTCTTCTAAAGACATGCGTGTAAATGCTGGCTTTTATGCTGTCATGCCCAATCCCGCTGACGGATCAATATGGGGTTCCAATGCATTTGGTTATCCGGGAGCTATTGTCCGGTACGATCCGACCACCGGTCTCGGTGAACGATACAATGTGCCGCTCCCTGGATTTGGCTCTCGGGGTGCCGATATCGATAAAAATGGCGTCGTCTGGGTGTCATTGGGCAGTGGCCATCTGGGCGAGTTTGACCGTCGTGAGTGCCAAGGACCGTTGAATGGGCCAAAGGCAACAGGCGACCACTGTCCTGAAGGATGGACATTCCATCCCCTGCCCGGCCCAGGCTTCCGAGATTTACCCGAAGACAGTGTCGAGTCCAGTTACTACACCTGGGTGGATCAACATAACAGTCTAGGGCTGGGTGAAGACGTACCAATTGTTACTGGCAACTTATTCGACGGTGTACATGCTTTCGTAGACGGTGAATTCGAAACCCTTCGGGTACCCTATCCACTCGGCTTCTACACGAAAGGATTTGAAGGTCGTATAGACAATCCCGATGCTGGCTGGGAAGGGCGGGGTATCTGGGCGCCAAGTGGTGACCGAACCCCATGGTTAAAAGAAGGCGGTCAGGGAACTAAACCACTGGTTGTTCACTTTCAGATGCGCCCGAATCCGTTGATTCCGTAACAGTATTTTGGTTTGGGCGATCGCGTGAATGGCGATAACTCATCCAGATAAGGAACTGCAACCCAAACACCAACGAAGCAGCTAATAGATGTGCGGGTTGTACAAAACCCGGCATACCTAGATGCCCAAGCGTCGCTCCGGAGACTAT
>JAKUTG010000145.1:0-6249 GCA_022447905.1 Pseudomonadales bacterium
GGTGATGAAGGATATTACCCACCAGATCCTTGAGGGGAACAAATCAATTATTGGAGTGATGTTGGAAAGCAATATAAACGCAGGTAATCAAGTTATCCCGAATGATTTATCGGAGTTGAAATATGGTGTATCTGTTACTGACGCCTGTATGGACTCGGATACTACGGAACACGCACTATTGGAAATGGCTGATAAGCTGCGAAACCCGTTATCAATACGTTAGTTATTGCTCTATCTTTTTTGATTACCTAGCTGTAATCCACTAAACAAATAGTACTCCCGAAGGTTTCTTTCTTTCGGGGGATAAAAGAATCAGGCGTTGCTGGCATACACTATCGATAATGGTTCTTTCTCGCGCCTACCGATGTTTATCCATTTCTGGACGAAGGGGTTGTCCAGAAGCGCTTGCAAATAGGTATCGGCTTCACCGCTAAGCTCGGCGCCATAGGCTTCAAAGCAAACTGCTACTGGTGCAAACATACAGTCTGCGATAGAGAAGCGCCCGTACAAATAATTTCCGTTCTCTCCATAGCGGTGTCGGCAACAACTCCAGATCGCATCAATGCGGGCAATCTCGTTAGCTAACGAATCAAAGGGGGTTAACCGATAAGAAGCCTTGCAATTCATCGGCCAGTCTTTTTTTAGGTTCGGGAATTCCGAGTGTATCTCGGCGCTGATTGATCTAGCATTGGCTTTACGTTTTGGAGTGCGAGGCCAACCAGCTCCACCGAGAGTGACTTCAGAGATATATTCACAAATGGAAAGCGAGTCCCAGACTGTCACCTCATTATGCAGTAGCACAGGGACTTTGAGTGAAGGGGAATATGGCCCTAGTTTCTCTGCAGTGTCGTCTTGGTAAAGAGTAATCTGGATCTCTTCAAATTCCACGTCAAACATTTTGAGTAATAGCCAAGGGCACATTGACCAGGAAGAGTAGTTTTTGTTGCCGATGACAAGCCTGATGTCTTTCATGTAGTTAACCCCAATCTAAATTTAGTCTATTAAGTGGCTTAGTCATTATCAGGAGTCTGAGTTAGTAATTGCTTGCTGTTATCACGAAGTTTCACCATTACGCGCCGGTCAAAGAAATCAGTTTCGAAATTTTGATTAACTTGCAATGGTCTGGCTTCGCCATAGGCGATAGTGGTAATTGTAGAACTTTCAATACCGTTGTTTCTGAAAAACTGCCTAACTGATTCATTTCGACGGCGCGACAGCGCCAGATTTTTCTCGGTATTTCCAATGCGATCCGCATAGCCGGTTATTTCAACACTAGCACTCGGCATTTGATTGGCTATATTCACCAGGCTTTCAAGTTGTTCCTCATAGTGCGATTCGATTCTGCTTGAACCGGTGCGAAAATGTATGGATAGAACAGTGTTGTCACAACAGGCATTGATAGGCTGCGTGGAAAGAAATGCCGGCATAACACTTGAATCTTTTACTTTCAGCCGCTCTAGTTCCTGTTTCGCTAATAGATGTTCCCTTTGAATTAAACCGAATTCTTCCTGCAGAACTGTTAGTTCCCGTCTGGACTCGTAAAGATCAGCCTGCATGTCTACGAATTGTCCCTTGGTTTTCCAGCCATTGCCGATAAAGGCACCAATGGCCGCCCCTACAATTGCTCCTGGAGGACCCCCTGTAGCGGCCCCCAGCGCGATGCCGCTGAAAAAGCCGGTAGTTTCTTCAAGAGAGCCTGCGGGAGTATCGTAATTGTCTCTTTGCGTACCAGCCTGGGCTGCTCCTGCTAACGCGGATACAATCAGAATGAGGGAGAATTTCTTAAACATAGTCGTGAATCCTGTGCTGAATTGAATAAAAACCTCGGCAGAAGGGTCTAATTACATGGTTGCTTGTTTGTACTAAAAAGCGTTACAAGAAATTCTTCCAACGAAATTCATTAGGAGTATTAAACACGACGTTTATTACTGGTGAGAGTAGGGATTGGGGCCATGTGGTGATTAAATATGGCAGAATCATGGCAATCATGTCCGACTAAGAACCTTGACTGAAATTGATTATATAAATGGGGTATAGTCGAAGCTAACTTATTGAACGCTAAGAAAATCGCGAATATGAGCAGAAGAATAGCTATCGTGGAGGATGAAGCGGCAATTCGGGAGAATTACGCCGATGTCCTGCGAAAACAAGGGTATGACGTGCAGACCTACGCTAATCGCAAAGAAGCGATGTCAGCTTTCGATATTCGCCTGCCTAACTTGGCTATTATCGATATTGGGTTGGAGAACGAGATTGACGGCGGGTTTACGCTATGCCAGGCGTTACGGTCTCTTTCTGATACTTTGCCAATTATTTTTCTTACAGCTAGGGATAACGACTTCGATACCGTAAGTGGTTTGCGTATGGGGGCTGATGATTATTTGACAAAGGACATCAGTCTCCCGCATTTAACAGCCCGAATTGCTGCGTTGTTTCGGCGTCTGGATGTTATCGACCAGCCTCCTTCGCCTGAGAATTTATTGCAGCGCGGCAAATTGTCACTGGATATCGATCGACTTACAGTAAATTGGGATGATCATCCTGTGCCGCTTACCGTCACTGAATTTTGGATGGTACATGCTTTGGTTAAGTTCCCTGGCCATGTTAAGAGCAGGCAGGTATTGATGCAGGAATCAAAAATATTTGTCGATGGCAGCACGATTACGTCACATATAAAGCGTATTCGGAAAAAGTTTATGCAAATCGGTGAGGATTTTGATTGTATTGAAACAGTTTATGGTATGGGCTATCGCTGGAACGTAGAGCCCACCATTAGTCATTAGAGCAGTCATTACTAGTTCGCAGTAGGATAGTTAAGTGTTTGAAGTCGACTTTGTAAGAAAATTTTGCAAGCTCTCAGATCTTTGCTTGCCCGGCTGGTAGGGATAGACAATGAAACTAGCATTCAAAAATCCTTTTTTTGGAATTCGCTTCAAGCTGGTTCTGCTTTCAACTATTCTGCTGGTTATACCCTGGCTAGGATATCAGTACATCCTTGAAATGGAAGATTACTTACGCCGGGGACAGGAACAAACTGTATTGGGGACAGCCCAGGCTTTGGCTACCGCACTTAATGAGAGGCCAGAGCTATTCAACGAAGACAGTTACGGCCCGGCTCGACGGAGCGAAGATCTTTATGTTTACCCCATCTTTTCGCCACTCTCACTTGTGGATGGTTCTCTTGTCGATTGGGGAGAGTATCAGCAATACGAAGTGGAGTATGGTCACCGGGATTATTTGCGCACCTTGCTGAATCCTGCCCGCTTTTACGGGAAAGACAATTCGGTGCAGTTTAAAAGTATGGTGGGCGAATACAACGGCTTTCTTTATGTTTATTTCAAGGTAACCGATGAACATCTGGTTTACCGAGACCCGGAGGCGCTGACCGTTCACCGTAGTGACTTTCTGCAAGTTTCCATGTTGTCCAAGGAGGGCAATGAGTTGAATAGATATGTCATTGCGCCGTATGAGCCCGATACTATCTATCCCTATCGAGTGCAAACCGATTATTCGGAGCCAGTATATGAAGAACGTATTATTGGGCAATGGTATGAAACCGACATTGGTTACACGGTTGAGCTGCGCATCCCCATGGAGGTACTCGGAGACCGATTGGGGTTCGCGGTCTTTGACGTAGACGACCCAATTGAAAGGGGAATTAGCACTGTAGTTGCTACTTACCGGGTGGATGATGCGAAGCAACTGGGTTCCCTACGCTTACCTACCCCGGAAATCGATCGTATTGTTGCCGGTATGGGTCATAACAATTCACGTATTCAAGTAGTAGATCGTAGTCGCAGGGTATTACTCACTGTAGGAGACATTCAGACTGCTACTGGATTACAGTTGTCTGGCACACGCAGGGACGAAGAAGTAAACAAATATTGGCTATATGCCCAGAATCGGATTTTGGATCCGCTTTACTATCAGATTCTTGCCAAACCCAGTAATGATTTCATTGACGAGTTATATTCCGATGTGTCTCGTGAGGGTGCCCATATCGACTCTGCGTTACAAGGGTTACCACTAACCCAGTTTCGGACCTTGGCAGATACTGAAACGAGGTTATTGGAAGCGGCGCACCCTATTATTGCCAACGGTGAAGTAATGGGAGCAGTGGTGGTAGACCAGAATATGAATGGGCTGCGTACTTTTCGTAACCAGGCTTTAGAGCAATTGTTCAATACGATTCTCGCCGTTATGTTGATCCTGGTGTTGGGTTTATTCTTTTTCGCTTCTCGTATTTCATCTCGCATTAGAGGTTTGCGGAACCAGGCCGAAGGCATAATCGACGATACCGGACGGGTACAGAACACAATTGTTGCGTCCAGAAACTCCGATGAGATTGGCGATCTGTCACGGAGCTTCTCGAGTATTGTTGAACGTTTGACCCAGTATACAAGCTATCTCGAGAACATGTCTTCACGGCTCTCCCATGAACTGCGTACGCCGGTATCCGTGGTTCGTTCCTCTCTGGAAAATCTTGGAATGAATCAGCAGATCGAAGGATCATCTGTGTACCTAGAAAGAGCAGAGGAAGGCATTAATCGCCTAAACCTTATTCTCACCAACATGAGTGAAGCAACTCGTTTGGAACAAATGCTACAGACGTCCGAGAAAGAGAAAATAGATTTGAACAAAGTTATTACTGGTTGCGTCGAAGGGTACAAGCTAGCTTATCCTGATTCCCATTTCGAACTGGATGTGCCCGACGATTCTGCTTATGTTAACGGTGTGCCGGAGTACATTGCGCAGTTACTAGATAAGCTCATCGCCAATGCGGTTGAGTTCAGCGATAACGATCAGCCCACTACCATTTACTTTCGAACTCTGCGAGACCACGCAGTATTTAAGGTCTCGAATGCTGGGCCTTTTCTACCAGATGAAATGAAAGACAGGCTATTCGATTCAATGATTTCGGTACGGCCTCAGGAAAAACAGAAGCAGCCGCACTTGGGCATGGGACTGCATATTGCTCGCCTGATCACAGACTTTCATGGTGGAGAGATTAGGGCTGAAAATCGAACTGATAGAGAGGGTGTGGTGATTACGGTGGTAATTCCACTTTTCTATAAATAAGCCAGATATCGTTAACACCCAATCTCTGGAGCTTCCGGCAATTTTATTCTCCTGTGTAGTACTTGGGCACGTTCTCTTTTACCACTAGTGAATCGGTAGACCAGGTATGGCAGGTATCTAGGACTAGCGGGCGTCTTTTACTTTCCTTGGTATTAGGGTCCGACTTTTTCCTACTGGATTTTCTCAGTGGCCAGATAGTTTGCATCGCAACGGTAGCCATGGGAAATAATAGTTCGGTTATGTGCGTGCATCCTCGGGTACCGCCGACCTTCATGCGGATAGCTTTACGCCAGCCTGGCCCCATACGAATACCGATTAATACCTTATACTCTGGAGTGATATCAGGGCACATTTCGAACGGGCCGTTATCTGTTACGGCAACCACATCGCGGATAATGAATTCGTCGTCTATGGTCACTCGCAGGAGCATTTCGTGAAGAGGCTCTCCCACTTTGACCTGGCCTCTCCAGTCGTTCTTAAATTCATAGGTTTTCGTATCGACCATATGAGCTTCTATGTCCCATAACCCATCTTCGCGTTCATAACCCCGGTATTCAATTGCCCGCGTGTGTACATGTTTTCGCGGCGACCCATTTGGCAGTGGCATAACAACACCTCGTTCCTGAATCAGTAATAAATGGAAAATTAGAAATCACACAGTGGCGAGTATTTAAGTGCTACAGCTAGTGGCAATAGGGCAAGGATTATAGCCTAAACGGGATTAATTATATGCCCTGCGTCTGGTATTGGGGCATAATCAGGCAATATTAGCTGAGGATAAAAAATATGACAGAAGCTAGTGCAAGACATATCTTGGTAGACACAGAAGAAAAATGTCTTCAACTAAAAGAAAAGATTCAAGAAGGAGAAGACTTTGCTGAGATCGCGTGAATACACTCCAATTGCCCTTCGAAAGCACAGGGTGGAGTCCTTGGCAAGTTTTGTCCCGGTATGATGGTGAAAGAGTTTGATGAAGTAGGCTTTAGTGCCGATGTGAATTCGCTACAGGGACCAGTAACAACCCAGTTTGGTTACCATCTTTTGGAAGTAACTAGTCGGGAATAGTCTTGGAAAGCGATAAATCTACTGGTTCTTTGCACTGGGCATTCTTGTCGCTCCCAATGGCCGAAGGTTGGGCATAAAGCTTCACGAGTAATTTCTATTCACATC
>JAKUTG010000146.1:0-6228 GCA_022447905.1 Pseudomonadales bacterium
CGAATCAGGAAGTGCCTGTCGCGGCAACTCAGCTACATAATGACCTCGAAATTCTGGTGCCCCTAGCAGACTTAATAGATATCGAGGCAGAACAAGTCCGGCTTGAGAAAGAAATTGCGAAATTAGAGTCTAGCTTGAAAGTGGTTTCCGGGAAATTGGACAACAAGAAGTTTGTGGAAAATGCTCCTGCAGAGATAGTTTCCAAGGAGCGCGAGAAAGAACAGCGGATGGCGGGGGCATTACAAGCCTTGCAGCAGAAACTGAATCAGCTTGCCAGTGTTTGAATACTAAGCATCCCGCAATTCACGCGGCATACTGAAGACAATGTTTTCTTCCACTCCTTCAACCTCTACAGGTTCCAGGTGGCTAATTTCCTGCAACCGCTCTACCACTTGCTGCACAAGCACTTCTGGAGCCGAAGCTCCCGCTGTAATTCCAAGGCGTAACCTATCCTCTAACCAGACAGGATCAATGTCATCAACCCCATCTATAAGGTAAGAATCGCATCCAAGGCGCTCCGCTAACTCCTTAAGACGGTTCGAGTTTGAGCTATTGGGAGATCCAACAACCAGCAACAAGTCACACTCCAGAGCCAGTTGTTTTACGGCATCCTGTCGATTCTGGGTGGCATAACATATATCTTCTTTCCGAGGCCCCTGTATAGTTGGAAAACGCATTACTAAGGCAGCTATAATCTTGGCTGTATCATCCATCGACAATGTCGTCTGCGTTACGTATGAGAGTTTCTCAGGATTCTCTACTTTCAATCTGCTAACATCCGCGACCGATTCGACAAGATAAATCTTGCCTCCTTCGTCAGTATTATACTGACCCATAGTGCCTTCCACTTCTGGGTGATTCTCATGACCAATAAGTACACATTCCCTGCCCGCCTGGCTGAACTTAGTCACCTCCATGTGAACTTTAGTCACTAGCGGGCAGGTAGCATCAAATACCTTAAGCCCCTTATACCGAGCTTCCTCTTTCACAGCTTGGGCAACACCGTGAGCACTGAATATCACGATGGAAGACCTGCCTCTAGAATCAATTAGCGGTATTTCGGAAAGCTCTTCAACAAATATAGCCCCTTTTTCCCGAAGGCTACTGACCACGAATTTGTTGTGAACCACTTCGTGGCGCACGTAAATGGGGGCACCAAATGTGTAAAGTGCACGATTAACGATTTCTATGGCGCGATCCACGCCAGCACAAAACCCCCTGGGATTTGCCATTCGAATTGATATCGCTGGTTCAGTTACCACTTTTATGTTCATTAATGTTCTGTCACTAAAGTTTAACTTCTACCGCGTCTATGCTAGCCGGAATGACTGAGATGATTCTGGCTCTAAAGATGATCTGTTTACCTGCTAGGGGATGATTGAAATCTATCCCGATCAAGTCGTCACTAATATCCGTAACAACACCAGAAAGATCAAAACCCTTCGGGTCTTTGAAGCAAACTATACTGCCCACTTCAGTCGGAATCAGTTCATCTTCCAGCAACTGTTCAAATTTGGCAACGGGAAATCGGTGGAGATTTCCCTGATTTACTGTACCAAAAGCCTGTTCCGGCTGTAAAAGTTCCTCAATATCATCACCAGTTCTCAGCCCAAGCAATAATCTTTCGAAACCCGGCAGCATGCTACCGTCGCCTAATTTGAAACTCGGCGGTTCCTGTTCGAAATTAGAATCTATGACCTCACCGCTGGTTAGCAATAGAGAGAAATGTAATGTCACTACGGATCCATTTCCGATTACTGGAACATGAAAATTGGACATGCCGATACATTAAGAGGATCACGCAAAGCTGCGCTGCTCTCCCTCTCCATCAATATTTTCGATACAGCGGCGGCAGAGCGCAGGATGTTCGGTAACTTCACCCACATCTTCAGAATGATGCCAGCAGCGCTCACATTTAGTATGAATTGAAGGCAAAACATAAAGTTTGAGGCCTGGAATGCCGGTATCTACGGCTTCATCACGAGCACTATCTAATGAATGGATAAAAGTGTGTGACACAATCAATACAAAACGCAATTCCTGCCCAAGTTGGTTCAACGTGGCTTCGAGTTCCTGGTCACAGTATAAATAGACTTCTGCACTCAATCCGGAACCGACCTGTTTTTCTGCTCTCTTGCTTTCCAGTTCTTTGTTAACTGCTGTCTTCACTACCATGATTTGTCGCCAGAACTGATCCGAAAAATTTTGCGCTTCCGCAAACTCAGTAACGCTGTCAGAGAAATCTGTTAGCAAGACTGAGACGGCTCGTTTACCTGGGATGTTCTGCCAGATTTCATCTGCGGTAAAACTGAGGATGGGAGCAATCATGCGGCTTAACATTTCCAGAATGTGATACATGGCAGTTTGTGTGGAACGCCGCGCCAGGCTATCGGTCTGAGTGGTGTACTGCCTGTCTTTAATAACATCCAAATAGAAACCTCCTAATTCGATGACGCAGAAATTGTGGAGTTTCTGGTATACATTCAGGAAATTGTATTCGTGATAATGATCAATCACTTCCTTCTGAAGTATCTGGCACTGACGAACTATCCAATAATCGAGTGCCAATAGGTTTTCCGAAGATACTTGGTCCGAAGAAGGGTCAAAACCATTAAGGTTAGCTAACATGAATCGGGCAGTATTACGGATACGCCGATAAGCGTCGGCGACTCGCTTGAAAATTTCCTCCGAGACAGTCATTTCACCACGATAATCAGTGGCGGCTACCCACAACCTAAGTATGTCAGCCCCGTATTGCTGGAAAATCTTTTCTGGTGCCACCGTATTGCCCACGGATTTGGACATCTTCTTGCCTTCAGCATCTACAAAAAAACCGTGGGTTAACACTTCCTTGTAAGGTGCAGTACCATTCATGGCAATGGCTGTTTTAAGGGACGACTGGAACCAACCACGGTGTTGATCCGAACCTTCTAGGTACAAATCAGCAGGATATTGCAGTTCATCTCGTTGCTCCATTACTGAAAAATGCGTCGCCCCAGAATCGAACCAGACATCTAGGGTGTCTGTAACCTTGGTATAGTCGGAAGCTTCCTCACCAATTAATTCCTCAGGATTCAAATCGAACCAGGCATCAATGCCTTTCCGCTCAATTCGCTGGGCAACCTCTTCAAACAATTCCGCGGTACGAGGGTGTAACTCCTGAGTCTCTTTGTTAACAAACAGTGTTATTGGTGAGCCCCAGGAGCGTTGTCGTGAAACGCACCAATCTGGGCTTCCCTTTAACATCAGCTGAATCCGAGCCTGCCCCCAATCCGGTATCCATTTGATGCCGTCAACAGCCTTTAGCGCCAAACCTAACAAATCCTTTTCAGTCATACTGATGAACCACTGTGGAGTGGCCCTGTAAATGAGTGGTGTTTTGGTGCGCCAACAATGAGCGTAACTGTGAGTAATTGTCTCTTCAGCAACCAGCGCACCATTGTCGCGTAGCACATTTATAATTTGCTCATCGGCTTTATATACATGCGCTCCTGCAAATTCACCTGCATCTGAAGTAAATACCCCATGCTCGTCAACGAGGTTTAGGGTTTCCAACCCATATTGTTGACCAACATTGAAATCATCGACACCATGATCAGGAGCAGTGTGCACTGCTCCGGTGCCAGCCTCGGTATTCACATGCCCCCCGAGAATCAGGGGCACCTGCCTGTTTGCGAACGGATGTTGCAATAAAAAATTTTCAAGGTTGGCGCCGGTAGTCTCCGCAAGCAGCTGGAATTTTTCACAACCATATCGCGCCATAACATCATCAGCCATGTCCTTGGCAAGTAAGACTGTTTCTACTCCCAGCCCCAATTCACAACGCGCTAACACGTACACCAATTCTGCATGCAGGCAAACAGCCTGATTTGAAGGCAACGTCCAGGGAGTTGTAGTCCAAATAACAACGGACAACTGCTCGGTTGTCTCACCAATATCAATTCCATCAAAGGCTTGCAGGAAGGTTTGGGGGTCTGCTACCGAGAAACGCACGTCGATGGCGAAAGAAATCTTATCCTTGTACTCTACTTCCGCCTCGGCGAGTGCAGAGGCACCCACCACACTCCAGTAAACTGGTTTGTAGCCCTTTATGAGGTGGCCGTTAGCGACAATCTTTCCTAAAGCCCTCACGATATTGGCCTCAGTTTCATAATTCATTGTGAGATAAGGATTATCCCAATCGCCAAGCACGCCTAGCCGAATGAACCCTTGCTTCTGAATTTCTACCTGCTTTGCGGCATAGTCGCGGCAGGCCTGCCTAAATTCGGTGTAACTGATTTTTTGACCGGCCTTACCCTTCTTTTTCTCCACGTTATGCTCGATAGGCAAACCATGACAGTCCCATCCTGGTATATAGGGAGCGTCGTAGCCACATAGCTGCTTGGACTTTACGACAATGTCATTCAACGTCTTATTAATGGCATGTCCTAGGTGCAGGTCGCCATTGGCATAGGGCGGACCGTCATGAAGAATAAATTTCGGCCGTCCTGCGTTCTTCTCACAAATTTTGCGATAGAGATCAACTCGGTTCCATTTCTCGATCAACGCAGGTTCCCGCTGAGACAGGTTTGCCTTCATCGGAAATTCGGTATGCGGAAGATTAAGAGTATCTTTATAGTCTGTCATCTTGATCTCGAGTGGAAACGGTCAACCCCTAAGATGCTGAATCGAACATTTCACGCACTTTTTGCACGTCTACATTGATCTGTTGCTTTAGGGCATCCAATCTGTCGAATTTAATCTCTTCCCTCAGCTTGTGACAAAAAATGACCTCTATGTTTTTGCCATAAAGATCTTCGTCAAAGTCCAAAATGTGGGCTTCTAGCAAAGCTTCCCCATCTTCAGTTATTGTCGGGCGATAACCGATATTTACTGCTGCCTGTCGGAAACAATCACCAAGTCTCACTTGGCAAGCAAACACACCGTGAAGAGGAATTTTCAAGCGATGCGGGTTTATGTTGCAGGTCGGAAAACCCAGCTCGGACCCCAATTGTTGCCCACGAATCACTTCCCCCTTAATTGAGTAGGGCCGGCCTAGTAACTGTTCTACCAATCCAAAATCTGAGCTCGCCAACTGTTCACGAATAAAGGAACTGCTAATACGCTGACCATTTCTCTCGTATGCAGCAGTTTCAATAACTTCAAAACTAAATTTCCTGCCTGCCCGCTGAAGGAACGCATAATCGCCTTGGCGTTTGTGGCCAAATCGGAAATCATGCCCAACGATAATAGTGGTAATTCCCAATCCACCCACAAGGATTTCCCGTACATAGTTCTCGGCGCTGATTTCACTCATTACTTGGTCAAAATTAAGTTGAAAGACAAAATCGATGCCAAAACTTTCAAGTAATTCTATCTTCTCCGTCAGCGAAGTTAGACGAGCTGGACATTCCCCGTCAGGACCGGCAAAAAATTCCTCTGGGTGCGGTTCTATTAATATCACCAAAGAGGGCAGGTTTGATTGTTCTGCCTTCTGTTTAAGCTGATCCAGAATCAGCTGATGACCGAGATGCACTCCATCGAACTTGCCAATCGTAGTTACACAGCCCTGGTGGGCCTGTGAGAAGCTATTCGTATCTTCAAATATGATCATGAGTGGGCTGGAGGCCACTAAAAGCGGAGGATTATACTCTTTTATATCGTACCTGTGCAGGATTCCTGCTGATAAATTTGGATCTATCGATCAACCAAGAAATGGAACGCTAACAGCCATAAGAAACAACATATTAACCGAATAAAAGGAGCGTAAACCGGATTATTTTCATTATTGCACTGCGTTATGCGGGTCTCAATCATCTTTAACTACAGATTGCTAGGCAAGCGCTGTCGAGCATTGTTATCATCGAATAATCGTTTTATAGCAATTTATCTGAGTATGCTGGGAAAAATTCTTCTAACCTTGGCTGTCACCGCGATCATGTTTTTTGTGCTACGCCAACGGCAGATAGCAGAGAGTGAAGAATTTCAATCTAAAGATAGTAACTCGCCGGCAAGACAAGCGAAGAAGAGAGCCGATACCACTCTGGCTAAAGACCTGCGTATCGGGGCTTATCTTTTTCTAATCTTGATGGTAGGTCTGGGCGGTGTGCTCTATTATTATCAATGGCGGGACGATCGATTGGTCTTAACGATTAACTTGTATCGCACAAACCAAGCTCAACCAACCACTTACGAAGTTTACAAAAATCAACTTAATGAGCGCAGTTTTGTTACCACCGAAGGTATAAC
>JAKUTG010000147.1:0-6139 GCA_022447905.1 Pseudomonadales bacterium
AAGCTATGTTTCTGCCTCGGGGGCTCAGAGCCCGTGTGTTGAACGTCAAATCTGACGTAGCAGAAAACGTTGAAAAGCTAATGTTGCAGAACGATACCCAAGTCAGCATGGAATTTCCTGCACCTTCTATTAAAACAAATGGTTACGTTATTTCGTCATTAGTGTTATGGGCGATGGTTATATTGCTCATATTAAGTTTGAAGAGAATGCCTAGATCATATTTTGCAAGTTATGCTCGTGTTGGCTTAAGAGCCCCCGGGATTAGTTTCAGGATTCTAGGAATGCTGGGATTGTTAATTGCAGTTTTCAGTGGAGCATATGGAGCAGTGATGCTGGGGAGTTGGTTTGTTTCTGATCATATCGATACACATCATAATTTTAACCTGTTGCTTTTCTGGCCAACCGATTTGTTAGGTATTCCTATTGCCCTTCGCTGGTTATTCTTTTGTAAGCCATGGCAAATGACACATAACAGTGCCCCCTTTATCCACTACTACTTATTTATGCATATTGTGGGAATGGCTATCTATACTGTAATTGGGCTTTTTGGCTTCACCGACCAATCAATTTATGATATTGCAATCTATGTGTTACCTGGGGTTTTTCTATACACCTTGTTGATTTGGTTTATAGGGTTCGAACCAGTTAAGCCGAAGGGCGTGCTTTTATTATGAGAGCGAAGCTAAAGTGACAATATTAAAAAGTACTGACGCTATTCGAGCTGATGTGCTGGACCCCCTGGCTCAAAAACTTGCCGATGCCGCAGCTCGGCTGCCTCAGTTAGAAGAGGGTAATGTTGATGCAGCTCGTGCACTCCGGGAAGAGAGGGGCAACCCGTTTGCACCGGTATCATGTGATCTAGCAAATATTAGCGATCACGAAATCTGCTTAGCCGAAGGGGCGATTTTGGGTCGTGTATACACTCCCGAAAGCAGGAAAGTGGGTTTGCTGCCGGCCTTGGTTTTTTACCACGGTGGTGGGTTTGTCCTTGGCAATGTGGAGCAATACGATACTGTCGCCCAGCATATTGCCTTTCGTAGTGGTTGTATTGTGGTTTCAATTGACTATCGCTTGGCGCCGGATAACAAGATTAAAGGTATACATCGAGACGGTTTCGATGCCTATCAATGGGTAATCAATAACGCGGAAAGGCTGGGTATAGATCAAGGTCGCATCGCTATCGGAGGCGACAGCGCTGGTGGTAATCTGACAATCGGGGTCATTTTACTTTGTAAACGGCAAAATTTCTCAATGCCCGATTTCCAGGTGTTGATTTACCCTAGTGTCGACTTACCAATGAGATTTCCCTCAGTGGATGAGTTTGCTTCAGGTTATTTTCTAACCAAGGAAGGAATGAAGTGGTTTCGGAGTCATTATCTGGAAATCCCAGAGCAAGCTTATGATCCGGAATTACTTTTTCTGGAACAAGATCTCAGTGGACTACCGCCAGCGTTTGTTATTACCGCGGGGTTTGATCCTTTGCGGGACGAAGGGAAAGCCTTTGCAGATCGACTCGCTGAATACGAAGTGGCGGTTAGGCATATTTGCTACACCGACATGATTCACGGGTTTTTGTCATTCTCAGGTGGTATTGGCGCTGGAATGGACTTAATCGATGAAATTGGGAACGAGTTACAGCAGAAATTTTTTAGTCGTTAATTTACGAGCAAAAAAAAGTCGAACTCGAAAGTCCGACTTAATCTTCCTAAAACGGCTAAAAGTTAATCGATGATTTCAACTCTTCGGTTACGCTGATAAGCTGCTTCGGCGGTGCCGCGATCTGCAGGGCGTTCCTCACCATAGCTGACTGTCTCAATCTGATTACGAGACGCGCCGTTGACAATTAGGTAATTCATAATAGCATTGGAGCGACGTTCTCCCAATGCCAGATTGTATTCACGAGTACCTCGCTCATCGGCGTGGCCTTCCAGGCGAATTCGCTTGCTGGCATCGGTGGCCAAGTCGCGTGCATGATAGGTCAGAACGTCTCGGTCCGCTGGTCGAAATTCGGCTACGTCAAAATCAAAATAGAATACCTTGGTTGCTAGGGCAGAACGCACTATACGTTCTTCTGCAGTGGCTGCCCGTCTCCTTGCCTCTTCTTCCATTTCTTGGGCACGACGGGCGGTTGCATCTACACCTGATTCGCTGGTCTCTGCGACTTCTTCAGGTTCAGGAATGACTTCTTCGCTGCTGGAACTGCAAGCGACAAATCCACTGAAGGCAAAAAGTACTAGTGCCAATTTTATTAGGTGATTTACTTTCATGGCTGCTCCTCCAAAATTCCTCTAAAAACACCAAGCTTTAAACTAAACTGTGTTTGGAAAGGCATGTGAAAATTACGCGTAAATACAGTATCTTGAACAGGGGGCAAAGCATACCCTATTTAGTCGGGTAAATCTATTGCATAAACTCAGCTTTAATTGCTCGGAGAGACTCAAATTCATTGGGATGTTTCCGGTGAGTATTTTTAGAGCAATTGTTCTATTGCCGGTTATAAAAAACCCACAGAAATGGTAATCTTCGCTCTTTTTTAAATCGACCAACAATGGCCAGAAATGTTCCGTCTCCTTCATATGGGCGGACCAAATCAGCCTAGTTTGAGCCGAAGCAAGCAATTCTGGCAACGAGGATAGAAATCGTGAATGCTGATTTTACCATCGAAGAATTGGCGTTCCAGAAAGAAGTAAGAACCTTTCTGGAGAATGAGTTTCCATTTGAATTTAGGACCAAGATCGACGCGAACAGGCGTTTGAGTAAAAAGGAAATAATTCGCTGGCAGAAAATTCTTTACGAGAAAGGATGGGCTGCCCCTACCTGGCCAGTCGAATTCGGAGGTACCGGGTGGAGCCAGGTTCAGCGACATATTTTTGCGACAGAAATGGGTCTGATAGGTGCTCCTGAGCCTGTGCCTTTTGGTATGAAGATGGTGGCGCCTGTCATAATGGAATATGGAACTGAAGAGCAGAAAAACCGTTTTCTGCCTGACATACTCGAAAGCAACGTGTGGTGGTGTCAAGGGTATTCTGAGCCAAATTCGGGCTCCGATCTTGCTTCCTTAAAAACCAGCGCGGTAAGAGATAGGGATGAGTACATTGTTAACGGCGCAAAGACTTGGAATACCTATGGCCAGTATGCTGATTGGATCTTCTGTCTAGTTAGAACCGACAACACAGTGAAGAAGCAGGAGGGTATAAGTTTTTTGCTCATTGATATGTCGTCGCCGGGTATAACACTAAGGCCGATCGTCTTACTAGATGGTCATCCTGAAGTTAATGAAATTTTCTTTGATGATGTCAGGGTGCCAGTAAAAAATCTCATTGGGGAGGAGAATAAGGGTTGGACTTATGCCAAGCTATTGCTCACTCATGAGCGAAGCAATATTGCTGGTGTTCCTCGTGGTAAACGGCGGTTACGTGGGTTGAAACGTATTGCAGCTGATACCGACGACGGATTCGGTAACACTATGCTCGAAAATCCGTGTTTCAAAAACAAGCTCGCTGAAGTTGAGATTCAGTTGCAAGCGTTGGAGTATTCAGAATTGCGAACACTTGCGGCTTTAAGTGTAGGCAAAGCGCCGGGGCCGGAATCGTCAATACTGAAGATTGTTGGTACCGAACTTGCACAGGAAATGGATGAGCTCTTTGTGGAGTTGGCCGCTTATAGTTGTCTCCCTTTTGTACCAGAACAATTCGAGGATGGTTTTCAAGGTGTTCCCCTCGGTCCAGGCAATTCCGCATACGCAGCCCTGAACTATTTTAATAATCGTAAAGCGTCCATTTACGGTGGTTCTAACGAGATTCAACGCAATATTATTTGCAAGCATGTACTCGGCCTTTAGGAAAAACTAAGCCAGAAAAAATACACCGGCGTTAATGAGGTATAAAAGTTGGATTTTTCATACACAGAAGAACAACAGATGCTCCAGGAAAGTGTACAGAAGTTTGTACAAAAGAATTACGAATTCGATACACGCACGAAGATCATCGCGAGTGAAAAGGGATACAGCAAGGAAAATTGGGAGTTGTTTGCTGAGCTTGGTTGGTTAACCGTCCCCTTCTGCGAAGAGGACGGCGGATTTGGTGGTTCTGCGGTGGATATCACTGTAATGATGGATGAGTTTGGCAAGGCTAACCTTGTAGAACCGTTCACTCCTACTGCGATTCTTGGTGGTGGGTTGGTTAGTGCTTTGGGAGAGAAAGGCCAAAAACCTGAACTATTAGGGCCTCTCATGGAAGGCAAGTTACAACTTGCTTGTGCGTATGCTGAGACTGGCAGTCGGTTTAACCTGTCCAACGTAACTACAACTGCGACTGTTGAGGGTGATCAGGTAAAGCTAGATGGTGAGAAGATAAATGTTTTAAACGGTTCCAATGCCGACAAGTTACTTGTGGTAGCGAGGGAATCAGGAGGACAGACCGATAGGAATGGTATCTCGATATTCCTTGTTGATAACGGCTGCGATGGTCTCTCAATTCAGCCTTACACCAATGTCGATGGTAAGAAAGCTGCCCAGATTGGTTTTGCTTCGGTTAGTGTTCCACTGAGTGCAAGGTTGGGAGAAGCCGGGGGAGCTCTACCCGCTTTGGAGGCCGTAATTGATCGAGCGACGGTCGCCGTCAGCGCAGAAGCAGTGGGAGCACTCGAGGCCCTATTACAAAAAACAGTGGAATACAGCAAGACACGGAAGCAGTTTGGTACGCCGATCGGAACTTTTCAGGCACTGCAGCATCGCATGGCTGATATGTTTATCGAATGCCAGTTAGCGCGATCCATCGTGATTATGGCTGCTATGAAGCTCGATAGCACTGAGAATGACGTGGAAAAAAGTAAGGCAGTGTCCGCCGCCAAGAGTCGCGTCGGTAAGGCCATTGAAAAAGTTGGCCAGGAGGCCATACAGATTCACGGTGGTATCGGTATGACGGAAGAACTCGATGTGGGACATCTGTTTAAGCGCGTAACAGCTATCGATATCCAGTTCGGTAATACCGACTATCACACTGCAAGATTTTCCTCGCTTTAGTTCAGTGGCGCTTTGTCATGAGTGAATTGATTTTCGTTCGTCATGGGCAGGCCTCCTTCGGTCAAGAATCCTATGACAAGCTCAGTGAGCGAGGTCTCGAACAGGTACGAATACTTGCTCGGCACTGGCAACAAACAGGCCAAGAATTTGATTTCATGTACAGTGGGACCTTGCAACGACAGAAGGAGACCGCTGCGGAGTTAGTATCCCTGCTCAAAAACAATCAAACTGAACCGATTGAACTTTCGGCTTTGAATGAATACAACGCTGATCCTCTCATTCGAATTTACCTCCGTAATCACTCAACCGCTGAAGGTCTCGATCCTGAGTTACACTGGCCTATAAGAGAAGAAAAGCTATTCCAGCGGGTTTTTGAAGCAGCGACAGCAAAGTGGATACAAAATCAGCTTAAGCCCGGTCTTCAGGATTCTGAGTTTGAGCAATGGTCCACGTTTCAGGAACGGGTGCATGGAGCTCTGAGTGAGATTATGGCTTCGCACTCCTCTGGTAGTCGCGTGTTGATCTCCACATCTGGAGGTGTCATCGCCATGGCATTGCAGAGCGTATTGCAATTACCAGATAAGCAGGTTATTGCTCTTAACTGGATGGTGTACAACAGTTCAGTAACCCGAATTAAATACGGAAATGATAAGATCTCACTTACCCAATTTAATAGCCTGCCGCACCTTGAAAGGGAAGGGTTAAAGCATATGGTGACCTACCGGTGATCGATTTGGCGGGGCGGGTTAAATAACCTTGGATTTGTTTTGATAGCTAGTGATTTAATCGACAAAGCGAGTGACGTCAGGGAAGGAGAGGAACTGGATCTCGATGCACTTAAGCAGCATCTTGAGCCTGTATTGGGTAGCAAAGTATCTGGCCTAGAAATAAAACAGTTTCCGGGCGGTCATTCCAATCTGACCTACCTGTTAACCGACGGTGACGAGAGCTGGGTTTTATGACGACCGCCTTTCGGCAGTAAAGTAAAGAGTGCCCACGATATGTCGCGTGAATACAGGATTCTCTCGGCAATTAAAGACGTTTATCCCTATGGCCCGGCTCCTCTGCACTTTTGTGATGATCACAGTGTTGTTGGCTGTGATTTTTACTTGATGA
>JAKUTG010000148.1:0-6033 GCA_022447905.1 Pseudomonadales bacterium
GATCGGGCTATTGCCAACTTACGCGACAATTGGCGTTGCTGCACCGATCATTCTGACGCTATTGCGTTTTACCCAGGGTCTGGCGATTGGCGGCCAGTGGGGTGGTGCCATGCTGATCGTTACCGAAAGCGCTCCGGCGGACCAACGTGGTTGGTATGGCGCTTATGCGCAGGCAGGAGCGCCGGTCGGAGTCATTCTGGCCAATTTGGCCTTTATCATTATCAGCAGATCAGTCTCGGATGAGTTTTTCATGGCCTGGGGTTGGCGCATTCCCTTCTTAGCCAGTGCCGCATTAATAGGTATCAGCATGTACGTGCAATTAAACATTGAAGAAACCAAAGCCTTTAAGGAACTCGAGGCACAGAGAGAAAAACGCCTGCTTGAAACAACGGCCACCCACGAACCCGTAAAGCGCTCCCCGGTGTTAGAGGCAATTCGCAAATATCCCAAGCGAATAGCATTGGCGGCTGGAGCCTTTCTGTCAGTCCAAGTGGCCTTCTATATATTGATTGCTTTTATCATCAGTTATGGAATCGACCCGGACGGGGCAAATGTGAGCCGAAATACCATGTTGGCTGCTCTGCTGATAGCCTCGGCACTCCAGATACCCGCCCAGTTTTGGGCCTCAGGGTATTCTGATCGTCATGGACGACGCGGTATATTCATGCTGGGTGCCATTCTCACGGGAGTCTGGGCATTCGCCCTGTTTCCGTTAGTGGACACCGGTAATTTTTGGCTGGTAGTGCTGGGTATTTGCGGTGGGCTGGTATTTCTAGGCTTCATGTACGGGCCGCAGGCTGCATTTTTTACAGAATTGTTCAGCACTGAAGTACGCTATTCAGGTGCTTCTCTTGGTTACCAGCTAGGGGCCATTCTAGGCGGAGCGTTCGCCCCAACTATTGCCGTATATCTGTGGAGAGAATATGCCATAGTCTGGGTTTCAGTCTATATTGCTTTGGCTTCAGCCTTGACCCTGCTATCAGTATTGATGCTAACGGAGACCTACAAAACGAGTCTGTCTGCTACCGAGTAAGGAAAATCAGTATTGCTGGTTAGGTTAACGTTACACAAGAGGAATAGAAATTGGGCATAAAGGATTGTCACAACACCGCTGACTTTCGCCAATTGGCTAAAAAAAGACTACCGGCACCATTGTTTCACTATATCGATGGCGGTGCTGACGATGAGGTGACACTAAGGCGTAACACAGAAGCTTTCGACAATTGCCGACTGATACCGAGTGCGTTAGCAGATCTCACGGGAATGGACCTCAGTGTGAATGTGCTTGGCCAGGATATCGATTGGCCGGTGTTTTGTTCACCCACTGCAATGAGTCGTCTGTTTCATCATGAAGGTGAGTGTGCGGTCGCTCGCACAGCTCACAAACATAAAACGATGTATAGCCTCTCCTCGCTGTCCACTACCAGTATAGAGGAAATTGGAGCCAGCACGTCAGGGCCAAAATGCTTTCAGTTATATATCCATAAGGATCGCGGGTTAAGCTGGGATTTTATTGAGCGATGTAAGGAATCGGATTTTTCAGCGATGTGCCTTACCGTGGATACGCTGGTGGCTGGCAATCGGGAGAAGGATCTCTACACAGGCATGGTGATTCCGCCAAAATTTACGTTGAGGAGCTTGCTAAGCTTTGCTGGCCATCCAAGCTGGAGCTTTAATTATTTGCTTAGGAAGAAATTCGAATTGGCCAATGTAGCAGGCAAGATTCAGGAAGGCACCGGTAAGCTGACTTCAGTAGTGGGTTACATGAATAGCCAGTTCGATCGTTCGATTACTTGGGAAGACGCACAGCAGGCAATTCAGCGATGGGGTGGTCCTTTCGCTATTAAGGGAGTGATGTCGGTTGAAGATGCGCGAAGGTCGGTAGATATAGGTGCGAGCGCCGTAATGATTTCCAATCATGGGGGCAGGCAATTGGACGGTTCAACTGCTCCGTTTGATCAACTTGGGCCCATAGTCGATGCTGTCGGCGACAAGATTGAAGTCATTGTCGACGGTGGTGTGCGACGCGGTACTCATGTACTCAAGGCGTTGGCCATGGGTGCCAAGGCCTGCATGATAGGCCGCGGTTATCTCTATGCCCTGGCGGCCGGAGGTGAGGCAGCGGTTGATCGGGCACTTTCTCGTCTGCGTGATGAAATAGAACGCGACATGATTCTGATGGGCTGTTCTTCTGTTAAAGAACTTGATCGCTCCAGATTACATTTCGACTGAAGGGTCTAAAAAATTTGCGGATAGTAAGCCTTGGTACTTAATAATGTTCGTCGGGGGTAATAGTGACGTCATCGTCCAATAACAAGGTCGCAAAGGGCACTACATTAAAAGGCTCGCGCGATGCGTTGTGGCCCAATTACCAACCACCGGAAGATCTAATATTCAGTCATGGTAAAGGTAGTGAGTTGTACACTTCGGACGGCGACGTTTATCTAGACTTTTTGTCTGGCATCGCCGTGACTAGTTTCGGTCACACCCATCCCCACCTAGTGGCGACTCTCATGGAACAGGCGGGCAAACTCTGGCATTTATCTAACCTATTCAGAATTCCGGCCGCTGAGCAATTGGCCGACCGTCTAACCCAGAACAGTTTTGCCGATAAGGTGTTCTTTGCGAATTCCGGCACCGAAGCGGTGGAGGCTGGTATCAAAGCTATTCGAGGTTATCAGGTTGCTTTCGGATGCAAGGATCGCTACCGAATCATCGGTTTCACCGAGAGCTTTCATGGTCGTACCTTGGCGGCACTGGCAGCTGCTGGCAATGAATCTCAAATGAAAGATTTCATTCCGATGGATTATGGATTCGACCAGGTGGAGTGGGAGGATTTAGAGCTTCTCAAACAAACGATCGGACCTAATACAGCTGGTATTGTACTTGAGCCGGTACAGGGCGAAGGAGGCATACGCCCCGTCAGTGCCGGATTCATGCAGGAAGTCAAATCCCTGTGTGAAGAGCATGGCTTGGTGCTAATGCTGGATGAAGTGCAATGCGGCATCGGGCGCACTGGGAAGTTATTCGCTCACATGCATAGCGGTGTAGAACCGGACGTCATGGCTCTAGCCAAGGGGTTGGGCGGCGGTTTTCCAGTTGGGGCCTGCCTGACCACTGAAGCCGTTGGAAAGGCCATGGTGGTGGGAACTCATGGCAGTACCTTTGGTGGGAACCCTCTTGCTATGGCGGTAAGCAACGCAGTGATGGATTTGATGCTTGAACCCGGGCAATTAAATGAAGTGGTGCGTAAAGCTGATTATTTTAGAAAACACTTGCAAAGACTCGTCGAACATTTCCCGGAGGTTGTTGTATCTGTTCACGGCCTTGGTCTAATGGTTGGTCTTAAGTGTAAAGTGCCCAACACGGACATGCTCAATAAGTTACGTGACAAGAAGTTAGTCGTTGGCACTTCCGGTGCCAATATGATCCGTTTACTACCGCCTCTCAATGTTTCTGATGAGCACCTAGCCAACGCGCTGGGGATTATCGAAGAAGCTCTACAGGAATTTCACGACGCCTGAAATCGAGTATATTGGTGATTAGCAAAAAAAATTGCGGAACGAAACGAAATCTATCAAAAATCGGTTATGATTCAGGAAGAGTTATTAACTACCGGTTTGTATTAGCAATCCTATGAACATAGAAATTACTTATTGCCAAGAGTGAAACTATAAACCGGAGGCCGACCGTGTGTCAGCCGAGATAAATTTCGCGATTGATGTCGACGTAGCATTGATTCCGGGAAGCGGCGGTGTCTTTGACATTAAAAGAGATGGAGAATTGATCTTTTCAAAACATGAGCTCGGTAGATTTCCAGGAAAAGACGAGATCGTTAGCCTCTTGTCAACCAAGAGCGACTAGTTAAACTGGAGTTTCCGCGAGATGGTGCTTCGGGTCTACTGGCCGCATTAGCGCATTACTGACTAACGCGATTCCTAGTAACACTGCCATCAATATCATGGTCGAATTGTAGATGCTACTGGTAGGATCGATCGTTCCACTCGGAGCGATCTCCATCAGTCGGGCAATTGTTACTGAATTCTGTGCCACTAAGACGTCGAGCTGGTCGACCCCTGTGCCAAACGCCGCCCGGAAGGCGGTGGGGTCGATCAATGTCACTAATTCATTGATCGCACTGTTGACCGAACTCTCTCTGAGCGAGGTGATTGCAAGGGGCCCCAGTACCCCAGCAGTACTCCAGGCGGTTAACAGGCGTCCGTGAATACCGCCAACGTACTTGGTTCCAAACATATCAGCCAGGTAGGCCGGAATAGTAGCAAAGCCGCCACCGTACATGGTGAAGATAATCATGGTGGCTGCGTAAAAATAAACCAGCCAGATGACCGATGGGTTAACGTTAACTTGCGCGGCGGTAAAAGGAATGGACAGGTAGAGCACGATCCCGAGCAGGAAGAATATCCAATAGGTGTTTCGCCTGCCGATGTAATCAGACGCACTGGCCCAGATAAATCGGCCTACCATATTGAATGCGCTGATCATAACCACGTAAGTAGCTGCGAATGCGGTATCCACAATATGAGGCAGGGTCGTACCGAAAATTTCGGTGATCATAGTTCGTGCTACACCGAGCACACCGATACCAGCTGTGACATTGAGGCAGAGCACAATCCAAAGTTGATAGAACTGAGGCGTCTTCAATGCCTCATCGATATGTACATTGTGGCCCGAGATCAGCGCTCCTCGATCTTTTTCTTCAGGCTCTTTCCAGCCCTCTGGTTTCCAGCCTTCGGCAGGTATGCGATAGGAAAATGCGGCGATGAGCATTACTACCAAGTAGATCAAACCAATAATGACGAAAGTTTCTGCTACACCGGCGGCGCCGGTATTAACCAAGTAAACTCCCTCCGGTCCTGGTATGGTCATATCTCGGACTTCATTGGCGCCAATTACAACAACTTCCTGCAAGGCCCCACCTATTTCCGCAAAGCGACGACCGGCTTCGGTTATGAGGTTGACCTCCGCTGTGGTGCCAAGATATTCAGGCGCGCGGTAAAACAACCGGATAAAATATTCTTTCATCGGCGTGCCGATCATGGCGCCACCGCCGAAGCCCATAATGGCCATTCCAGCAGCCATACCGCGCCTGTCTGGAAACCAACGTATTAGAGTGCTTACCGGTGATACGTACCCGAGCCCGAGTCCGCAGCCTCCGATTACCCCGTAACCTAGGTAAAGAAGCCACAACTGGTGGGTCATTATGCCGGCGGCTCCGACCAGATACCCGCCTCCCCAGCAGAAGGCTGAAACGACACCCACTTTTCTAGGTCCTACGTTCTCCAGCCACTTGCCCGCAAAAGCAGCAGCCAGCCCGAGGAATACTATGGCGACGGTAAAAACCCATACGACTTCGCCAAGACTCCAGTCATCCGCGGCGCTTGTTACTACTCCATAGGCTCGGGTTAATGGAGGATTATAGATGCTCCAGGCATACACAGAGCCAATGCAAAGATGGATAGCTACCGAAGCCAAGGGCACACGCCAACGGTTGTAATCGGCGGGCGCGATTATTCTTTGTTTGGACAGTAATTCAGCCATAAGCATAAATCCTTTATTGCCATCCCTGGAATCATGGCTGATTAGCTTAGCAGGGTCGGGACAAGCAACGTTTTTGTAAAGCTAGCTCATTACCGGCGATCTGTAAAACGCTAAAGTTCGGTCTTAGGGAGAGCTAAGGTTGTCGATTAGGGGTGGAAAAATGATGATATGGCTGGCAAAGTCCACATAAAGGTTAACCATTATCCGAGAAAGAGTAATTATGAATATGTCTTATACCCGCACACAAAAAACCTTACATTGGTTATTGGCCGCACTAGTTCTATTCTGGTTGTTCGTAAGTGGTAATTTTGTTGAAACTGCTGAGGGGGAACAGAAGGGTACGCTCCTGATGTTTCATTCTGGAGGTGCCATCATAATCTTGGTGCTCACTCTTTACCGGCTTAGCCTGCGCCGGAGAACTACCGGGGCACCTATGCTCGAGTTGAAGGCTTGGGAGAAAACCTGGAGTGTGAG
>JAKUTG010000149.1:0-5952 GCA_022447905.1 Pseudomonadales bacterium
GTTGCCAACGAGATGCGCCGTGATACTTTCCAATTAAGAACTAATGATTCTTTCTCGGTGATGCTCGACACTTATCTCGACCGCCGCAACGGCGCAGCCTTCCTGGTCACACCGATAGGAGGCTTCTCCGATTTCGCCATTTCCAATGAAGGTGATCGGGGTCGCGGCGTAAATTTCGACTGGAATATCGTGTGGGATTCACGAGTAGGCCGATTCGATGGTGGCTGGACTGTCGAAATGCAGATCCCGTTTCGTTCTCTACGCTATGAACCGGGCTCGGAGCAAACTTGGGGAATACAGTTCAGACGAATTATTCGACGCCTCAGTGAGGCTTCTTACCTGACAGAGCTACCGATCTCAGCTGCGCTTGGCAACAGCCTGGTTGCCGGGATGTGGCGTATCTCCGAAGCAGGCACGCTGGAAAACCTCGAAGTGCCACCTCGCAATTTTAATCTTGAAATTAAGCCATATGGCCTAGGAACTGTTACAACAAATCGTTTGACTGCACCGCCAATTAGTAATCTAAGCGAAGAGGAATTAGGGGTTGACGTTAAATTTGGTATTACTAATAACCTGACTGCTGATTTTACTTACAACACAGACTTCGCTCAGGTTGAGGTTGATGAGCGTCAGGTTAATTTAACCCGCTTTAATCTGTTCTTTCCCGAGAAACGGGAGTTCTTCCTGGAAGGTGAGGGTAACTTTGATTTCTCGCAACCTCGCTCCCTCGATGTTCCTACCATGTTTTTCAGTCGCCGAATCGGACTGGAAAAGGGACAGATTGTACCCATCGAAGCCGGAGCACGGGTGACAGGAAAGATTGGTGACTTCGATATCGGTGCGCTAAACATCGGCACCGGTGCTGTTAACTCGGCCAACATTGAAGCCAATGATTTTTCGGTGCTTCGTATCAAGCGGGATGTTCTGTCCCGCAGCACTGTCGGAATGTTATTCGCCGAAAGGTCCGAATCCCTGGTTGGCGAAGGATCAAACCAACTGTATGGCATCGATGGCTCATTCGACTTTCTCGATGACTTCTCTATCGATACTTACGTCGCCAAGACGGACAGCCCCGATCTCAAAGGCGAGGACAAGAGTTATATGGCTAATTTCGACTACAACGGTGACCGCTACGGGTTTACTTCGGGTTACCTGGTAGTCGAGGACAACTTCAACCCCGAGATCGGTTTCAAGCGGCGGGACAATTTCAAACAGTACTCGGGATCGGCACGTTTCAGTCCACGGCCTGTGTCCATTGAATCGATACGTCGCTTCATCCTGCAGGCAAATACAAAGTCCTACTGGTCCGCAAGCACTGACAAATTGGAGACTCGCCAGCACGGACTCAGCTTCACCACCGAATTTGAGAGCAGCGATCAATTCACCGTGTCCGTTAGCGACGATTTCGAAATGCTTACTCGACCATTCAATATCGCCAACGGTGTCACCCTGCCGCCTGGAAAATATGATTTCACAAGTTACAAGACATCCTACAGATTAGGCACACAGAGAAAGGTAAGTGGACAGCTCTCTCTTGGAATCGGTGATTTCTGGAGCGGGAAAAACACCTCTATCGGAATCAGCAGCGGTCGCATCGAATTATCGCCGCAACTCTCCCTCGAACCCAGCTATTCGATTAACCGCGTGGAGCTTCCAGAGGGGGATTTCAGGACTGAACTTGGCAGATTACGCATTACCTACACTTTGTCACCGCGGATGTATGTCGGTGGCCTGGTTCAATACGATTCAAATGCAAAGTCTTTCAGCACCAACCTTCGGTTCAGGTGGGAGTGGGCGCCAGGTAGCGAACTCTTCCTAGTCTACAGTGACGACCGGGATACCGATCCCTTCGGCAGCCCAAGCAGTATGGAACTTCGCAATCGCGGCTGGGCTATAAAAATCAACAAGCTTTTCCAGATTTAGTGCACGTGACTTCACCCGGCCATTATTCGCTCGCAGTCTACCTCTGTTGTATCACCCACTTAGTGTGGTATTTATTACCCTATAGCTTTGAAACCCTTTGAGGACTACAGCATGAAAATCAGAAAATTGAGCTCGATTACTCTATGTCTATTATCTTTAATTACTGCCGTTAACGGTCTGGCTCAGCAAAATACACTGCTACCAAACGTGCCCAATAACTACACCATATATGAAGATCTCGTGAATATGCCGGACGGCCGAGCCATGGGCTCAAGCAATGCTGTGGATATTGATTCACAAGGCAATATTTGGGTGTTCGAACGCTGTGGATCCAATTCCTGTTCCAGTTCCAACGCGGACCCCATCCTGAAATTCAGTCCCGAGGGGGAAATTCTGACCAGTTTTGGCGCCAGAATGTTTGTTTTTCCCCACGGGATTATTGTCGATGGCGAAGACAATATCTGGATAGTGGATGCAGGCGTCGAAGACGGCGTGAAGGGCAATCAGATTTTCAAATTTAATCAACAGGGAGAAATACTGATTGAACTGGGTCAACCCGGAATACGCGGCAATGGACCGGACCTATTTAACGAGCCTTCTGACCTTGCGATTGGTCCAGACGGGAGCCTATACATCGCCGATGGTCACATAAACCCCGACTCAAACCGACGTATCTTGCATCTTACAGCGGAAGGCGAATATATTGAGGAATGGGGATCCAAAGGTAATGGTCCCCTTCAGTTTGAATGCCCTCATTCCCTGGCTGTAGATTCTCTGGGTCGTATCTATGTCGGCGACCGAACTAATAATCGGCTACAGATCCTATCCCCGGATGGTGAGCTAATGGCTATTTGGGACCATTTCGGTCGTCCCAGTGGTGTTCGTATTCACAATGACATGCTCTATGTGGTGGATTCGGAATCTCGTCAAGCCGAGGGGCAATACGGGTACAATCCGGGCTGGCACCGTGGCATCTATGTCGGCACGCTGGATGGAATAATTACTGATTTTATCCCAGATCTTAACCCTCACGATGGTACAAGCTTTCCCGAAGGTATCTCTGTAGACGACAATGGCGTGATCTGGGGTGCATCAGTCGGTGATCGCAAAGTTACAAAGTATATGCGGAATCAAGATTAACAACCCCAGCATCACTTAAGGAGAAGTTATGAGAGGATCTAGATGTCAAATCCAGTATGCCTAGTGGTCGGGGCAGGTGACTACATCGGCGCCGCTATCGCTCGCCGTTTTGCAGAAGGTGGATACACGGTCTGTCTCGGCCGTCGAAACGGTGATAAATCTGCTGGTCTGGTCAAAGAGATTACAGAAGCCGGCGGTGAAGCTTATGCCTATACTCTCGATGCGCGAGAGGAAACCCAGATCGAGGAACGTTTCGCTGCCATAGAAAGTGACATTGGCCCACTGGAAGTTGTCATCTCTAATCCCGGTGGCAATGTGAATTTCCCGATTCGGGATACTACCCATCGTGTTTTCTACAAGGTCTGGCTAATGGCTTGCTTAACAGGCTTTCTCACCGGTAGGGAGGCTGCCAAGTACATGGTGCCGCGCGGTAAGGGCTCGATATTCTTTACTGGCGCCACCGCTAGTCTGCGCGGGGGAAGTGGCTTTGCGGCTTTTGCCAGTGCTAAGTTCGCCTTACGTGGGCTTGCACAAAGCATGGCTCGAGAACTTGGGCCAGAAGGTATTCACGTTGCCCATCTGATTATAGACGCTGGAGTAGACACGGCCTTCGTTAAAGAAAGGTATCGTGACCGAGGAATAGATCCAGATGGATTGCCGCTACATACTTTAATGAATCCTGAGTCAGTGGGAGAAGCTTACTGGACGCTGCATAATCAAACCCCAGATGCCTGGTCTCATGAAATCGATTTACGCCCTTTCAGGGAGAAGTGGTAGCACCAAAATAGCTGCGAAACCAGCATGTCAAGCCGCTTTTATAAATGTGCTTCTAAATGGGAGAGTATTTAAATATGTCAGTGAAAGTTGAGTTTCATTTTGATTTTGCTAGTCCGAACACCTACTACTGCCACCAGGTACTTCCTGAAATTGAAGAACGCACTGGTATAAGCTTTGAATACTTTCCGATCCTGCTCGGAGGAGTCTTCAAAGCAACTAATAATAAGCCTCCTATGGAACAATTCGCGGGTGTAAAAAACAAACCGCAATACCACTCTCTAGAAACGGAACGTTTTGTAAAGAAATACAATATAACCCGATTCAAGATGAATCCCTATTTCCCCATAAACACCCTGCACATTATGCGCGGTGCGATTTATGCCAAACATCAGGGGTTTTTTAACAATTATGTTGATGTCATGTATAGATGCATGTGGGAACAAGAGTTGGATATGTCAAACCCAGAAGTCATAGCTCAGGAGCTGAAAAATGCAGGATTGCCGGCTAATGAAATAATAGCTGGCACACAGAACCCGGAAATCAAGCAAGAACTCATCGACAATACCAATGCCTCAGTGAAACGAGGAACATTTGGATCACCTACCTTCTATGTTGTTGATGAGATTTTCTTTGGCAAGGACAAGTTGGGAGATGTCGAAGAGGAAATTTTAGCTCAATCCTGATCTTTCATACGATCAAAAACTCGTACTAGGTTAATCGGAATATTAAAGGAATCGGGTTGGATAAGCATTTCTACACGTAAATGACTACCATTCGCCTCCAGTGTATAAGTCTCTATTGTAAATCCACCGTCGCGGGGTCGAGCTTCCACGATTAGTGCGACACCTTCCCAATTTGCTGATGACCAGTCCTGCCCTCCCTCGCTATAAAAATCGTTGGCCCCGATTCGACGGCGACGACCATCAGTATGAAACACGCGCGAGTAATCATCTTCGTAACTAAATAAAAACTCGGGCTCTTTGTACTCAATTGTTAATACGTCATCATAGGATATGCGGTCATATAATTCGTGTTCAGGCGGCCCGCCGCGATAAAAATCTTCCTTCCGGTTAAAAAAACCACGACTATCCCGGCCTCCTCCTGCCTCTATCGCTTCTCCCACCATATCATCCGTGTTGTCGCTCAACTCCTCGTTGATCAACCAGGTGCCTATGATGTCTTCGGAAATATTTTGAGCAAAAAGCTCCATTGATGTCATAAGCACCAATGACGGAAATAATAGAAGTAATAAAACTTTTTTACTCATTGTTCTGCTCTACTAACCCCACAATACCAGTCTTAACTAATTCCTTTTAACCAATTAGCTATAGCCTGGCCAATCTCATCCGGTGAATCTTCCTGAAGAAAGTGATTACCAGGCACCGTTACCTCAGTCTGATTGGGCCAGCTGCGACAAAATTCGCGCTGTGCACCAATTAGTATCGCTCCAGGGTCAGCGTTGATAAATAGCTTTGGTACCGTCGATTGACATAACCAATCCGCATAACTTTGGACAAGCTCCACGACTTCCGGAGGTTCTCCTTCAATTGGAATCTGACGAGGCCAGGTGAGGGTTGGTCTGCGATCCTCACCTGAACTCATGAAGGGTCGCCGATAAACTCCCATCTCTTCTTCCGTTAGTTCTCTTAGCACAGAACCAGGCAACACTCTTTCTACGAAAACGTTTTTGTCCAATATCATTCCATCTCCCGCTGGCGAACGGAATCCCTGGAATACTCCGCGAGCGGCTTCGGGCCAATCATCCCAGCTCACCGGCTTGACGATGCTTTCCATGTAACAAATTCCCTTCACAGAGTCTCGATGTCGATTGGCCCAGTCGAAACCCAAAGCAGATCCCCAGTCGTGAATTACGAAGGTCACATTCTGGCCCACACTCAGAGTCTCCAGGGCAGCGTCAAAATACTCCCTATGTTCCAGCAATGTATAGCGATCCGGGCCAGAATCCTCTAGCTTATCGGAATCCCCCATGCCAATTAGATCGATCGCAATGCAACGTCCCTGATCAGTGAGGTGTGGCATAATGTTGCGCCAAAGGTAAGAAGAAGTTGGGTTACCATGTTGAAAGACAATAGGATTCCCTTCGCCCATTTC
>JAKUTG010000015.1:0-21085 GCA_022447905.1 Pseudomonadales bacterium
TTTGATCTTTATGTAGATGCCAGCCCACAGAGTAATCCGCTGAGAGGAGGTAGTTCAAGTAAAAAGCCAAATTCATCTGTTTCTATAAAGGATGATGTGTAGCAACCTATTACCGAAATAAAAGTTCGGCTAATGATTAGTTTTCTAGCACAGGGTCTAGTTTACTATTATCTGGTCCTGGCCAGAGCCGGCCGTACCAACTCGACCAACAGCACTAATTACATCCTGTTGCCACGCCATGCGAGTTTGACAGCGACGACGTGGAATTCTGCTCCTGATGTGCGATTCTTCTCGACAAATAACCTGATCCCAAGTGCTTACTGTGCGATTGTGTGCTGCGATCTCAATATCGTTCATACTAACAAAGTTAGGAAGGGACGAACCACACGCTACGAAAGTGAGAGTAAATACACTGAACAGAATGTTTTTCATAGGTTTCTTAATCAGTTATACATCTTTTTTATGCCAGCCTTCTCGCTCGCACACAGCATCACCATTCTACCAGCTCGATAGCCTTTGCCCATTATAGCCACGCGGTCCAAATCGGCATCCAATTATGACATCTTGCCAGTTGAGGTGCAGGCATTAATGAATTCACCATCTCTGCTTGTTCTGATTGATACTGCATTCCAAGCTTTGCCACGTATCGGTTGGCAAAGCCGCCTCGACAACCACCCCAGTCAATTGCCCGACACTCCGATATCAATTCATTCAAACACATTGATTAGCGCATAAGTAATCGATTCATTGGGCTCGGTAAGCATCTGGTGCCACTCTCTGGCCGGTACGTGTATTATGTCACCAACTCCGACCTGGTATTCCTTGAAGCCCTCGAGTTGAGGGTGCTGTTGCTCCGGTGGCAGCCCATCTACCCAACCCATTCTTTCCCCGCCGATTCGTGCGACACCTGACCCATCCAGAATCACGTATATATCCCACTTTAATTCATGTATCTCGGGTTGCGTATAACCGGAGCGGTGAATAATTTGTATGCTATGCGGTCTGTGGTCAGCCTGCGGCAAAGCGTTCAAATAAACAAAATCCGTATCCCAGATACCGTTACCTTCCTGCAAAGATTGCTGGAGTTCGCTTTTGAAATCCTCAAACTCTTCTGCATCCCAATGGATATAATCCGAGGGACGCGGCTCAACTGGAATGCCTGCGAAAATATCTTGTGCTGACACACCAGAAGCAGGTAATAGGTAAACAGAGGCTAAAAGGAAAGAAAAAAATCGCATAGATCACCCCTTTCTGTGTGGAGAAGTATAAAAGATGAATTATAACCGGGCTGTCCCTAATTCATGGACCTGACACCGGATTGATAGCCCTAATGTTATTGGACCTCAAGCACAGACTAGTATTACTCAGCAGCACCCGCAGCTTCTAGGAAGGCGACGACGGATCCATAGCGGCGCTGTTTGGCAAAGTTCAGTGCAGTTTGTCTGTCTGCATTTTGGGCATTAATCTCTGCTCCCGCGCTCACGGCTACCCTGACAGAATCCACCACAAGCGATTGTCTGTCTTGCAGTTGACCCGCGCGCCGTTCCGGTGTACCCCAACTCATTCGCAACCGTGGATGCCCGAGTCCAACGGCTGCCATTACCAAGTTTATTTGGCCTTCATCGGCGGTGTAGGGCTCACCAAGTCGCTGCGTTGGGTAACTGATGTCTACGACTACCATGGGATCGGCACCGGCTTCTATCAGAGCCTCCATAATTAAAGGTTCGGAGAACCTGGCAGCGAGCCATAGCGGTGTTGCGCCAATAAGCGCATCATGAAAACTATAGTCAGTAGACTGGCGTCGAGTGGGTGTGGGGCTTTCTAGAATAGCCTCTAAGTTTGCATCGTGCTTGATCAAAACTTCTACCGCTTCAGGATTTCCGCGCAGAACCGCGTCATGCAGTGCTGTCTGACCACTACCATTTAGATCTGGGTCGGCTCCACTCTCCAGGAGATAGTCCAGAAGTTCTGAATTACCTCCGTGTACTGCCATCATGACAGGGCTAGTACCGAAAGCTGACAGTTCGTTTACGTCACTTCCAGCTTCTACAAGTAGCTGAGCTGACTTCAGATCACCGGAGCGAGCTGCAAACATTAGAGCCGTGTCACCACCTTGTTCGATCCAATACTTGTATGCAGGATGGCTGTCTTGTACTTTTTCGGATTTTACATATTGGGGACGCACCAACGATCGGGCGTGGACGTCCGCCCCATACTCGATCAAAGCTGCGACAGACGCTGAATATCCCCGGCCTGCCGCCCACATTAGGGCGGTTTGATCACGAGTCACTGCGACATTGGGATCAGCACCCGCGGCCAGTAATGCCTTGACTACATCTCCATTACCGCTTTGTGCAGCGGTCATCACTATAGTCTCACCAGAGAGCAAGGGGATGGTGGGATCGGCCCCAGCATCTAAAAGAGCTTCAGTAATCAAGACGCTTCCATTCTCCGCCGCCAGCCAAAGGGGTGTTACGCCAAGGTCGGTAGAAGCATTAACATTCGCTCCGGCATCCAGCAAATTTTTTGCGCCATTAAGGCTATCATGGTAGCTGGCCCAGTGAAGCGCTGTAGTGCCGTCTCCGTAAACAACATTAGGATTAAGCCCGTCTTCGAGCAGAGATTCGAGGTTTTCCCAGTCTGCCTCTTTGGCCATGCTGACAACGGCTGGCATGTTCTGACCATAGGATTGCACAACGAAGAAGACCGAGCCAATAAGTAGAAGTTTTCGCCAGCCTGGAGTCATGATTATTTTTCTAGCGTTGTTGTCAGAGCGCTAAATAGGAATCGGCCCGGTGCTTCCACCCAGCTTGTCTATATGGAGTCCGAACTTAGCCATCAAACTCAGGTGCAAGTCAGCCATAGTAGGCTTGTTAGCGTAATGGATGTGTTCACCTCCTTTCAACCAACCCGCACCGCCGCCAACCAGAAAAACAGGCAGATTAGTTCCGGAATGGCCCGTACTATTGGAAATTCCTCCTCCATAAAGAATGGTCACGTTATCCAGCAGCGAGCCATCCCCTTCGGGTATCGCCGCTAGCTTATCCACGTAGTTGGTGAAAAGTTGTACGTGGTAAGTATTTATCTTCGACATACGCTCCACCAGCTCCGGTACATTGTTGTGGTGAGACAGCGGATGGTGCGCTTGGGGCACATCGATCTGAGGATAGGGGCGGGGACTTTGTTCTTTACTCATCATGAAAGTTATCACGCGTGTGAGATCAGTCTGCAGAGCTAGCACCTGCAGGTCTTGCATGATCTCCATGTGATCTTCGAAAACAGGAGGCACGCCTGCGGGTTGAGCGAGCTCCGGAAGATCCAGGTCGATCTGTTCCTCGGCTTTCTGTATGCGTCGTTCGATGTCACGCACTGACTCTGTGTAGCCATGTACCAAGTGACGGTCTTCAGCACCGATTTTCGCTTCTAGCCCAGATAGCTTGTCCAACACGGCATCGAGAATACTAGATTGCTGACTGAGTCTAAGTTCCCTAGCATCCTTGGCAGTACTGCCACTGTCTCCAAAAAGGCGCTCAAACACTGAACGTGGATTGTGATCTGTTGGTAACGGTTCAGTAGGCCCGCGCCAAGATAGGGTATGAGTATACACACAACTCAAGTTAGCCGTGCAGGCACCCGCCAGTGCAGGTGCATCCATAGAAAGTTCGAGAGAGGCCAGTTGTGTCTCTTGACCCAGCTTATCGGCCAACAACTGGTCAACAGAGACATCAGCAAGAATCTCTGTCTCGTTTCGACCACCTTGGGTTATACCAGTTAGGAATGAACCGCCTGCTCCCGCATGGGCAATGTTCCAGTTGGCATTGAGACCGGACAACAAAAGCATACGATCCTTATAGCGGCTCAGGGGTTTGAGCACCGGGGTTATTTCAAAATCGCGACCCAAGGTAGCCGGTGACCAATACTCCATGGCCATGCCATTAGGAATATAGACAGTCTGAAAACGATGAATCGGAGCAGGAGCTTGGGCGAAAGCTGGCGTCATAGCGTCCAGCATTGGCAATGCCAGTGCGGCACCTGCACCCTTCAGCACAGTACGGCGAGAGATGGCCTTTTTAGTGCCAATATGGACCGTGCTGATTTTGTCCTGCTGCCTGTTATTAATCATCTTGTTTCCTCTCTATAGGGATAGGGAAAACCTTTATTGGTCAAATGTAACAGAATCAATGGCTAGATGTCTCTTGTATCAGTTCAATCGCCCGTGCAATCGGATCCTTTTCATTAGTTACTAATATTCTCGGCCAATTGCACAGGCGCCCTACTCATTTTAAAGGGCGCGCTCTTAACGACACCCAGCAAAATTGACGACCAGCTGTAATTTTCTGATGCCGCCTCTCGCACAATCTGCCGGATAACCGGTTGATCGTAGTACTCAACCCGTCTCCCTAAAGCATAGGTCATTAGTTTCTCTGTAACGTTATGCGCGAAGCGATCGCCCCGTTCCAGCATCCAGTCCCGAAGATCAGCAAAACCGGCAAACTCAACTCCACCTGGATAGTTGCCACTTGGATCGACTGGGTTTCCGACTTCATCGAATTCACGCCAGGCGCCTATGACGTCAAAATTTTCTAACGCAAAGCCTATCGCATCAATCATGGTGTGACATGAAGAACAAACGGGGTCGCTTCGATGCTGTGCTAGCCTTTCACGAATTCCTTTCGGAGTTTGCCCGGTGTTTACCTCTGTCAGAGTTGGCACGTTGGGTGGTGGAGATGGTGGAGGCGTACCTAACATATTATCTAAAAGCCACTTACCGCGAAGTACCGGGGAAGTGCGACCAGGATACGAAGTTACCGTGAGCAAAGCCCCATGAGCCAGTAAACCGCCGCGTTGCGTGTTATCCCGTAACTCTACCTTGCGGAAGCGACTACCATAAATGCCTTCTACACCATAGTGCCGAGCCAATCTTTCATTTACGAAAGTGTAATCAGCATTCAGCAGATCGAGGATGCTGGAATCTGTGCGTAACGTCTCACGAATAAATAGTTCCGTTTCCCGCCCGAACGCTTCGAGCAGGCTTACATCATAGTGGGGAAAGAGTACTGTATTAATAGTAACTTCATCGAGGCGCCTCAGGTTCAACCACTGGGCCGCAAAATCCTCCACTAGCGTGTTAACGCCACGTTCGTCAGCAAGCATTCGCCGCACTTGCTGGTCATAGACCACCGGATCAGAAAGTCGCCCCCGTTCCGCCAATTCCAGTAGTGTTTCATCAGGAGCGCTGCTCCAGATGAAAAAAGCCAGACGCGAAGCCAGTTCTAAGTCGTTTAGCTCATAAATTGCTCCATCAGAAAATTGCTCAGTATCGCTGTAGCTGCGAATAAGAAAGTCTGGATCGCTGAGCATAAACTCGAGAGCAAACTGTATACCGTGATCGAAGCTGCCTCCTTGCTCCCGTCCACGATCGAAGAACCCCAAGAGCAGCGCCGTGTCTTCTTCGGTGACCGGGCGTCGATAAGCCTGACGGGCTACCCGCGAGAGGATTTGAGCGGCACACGTTGTCTCTTCAGCCAGTCTTTCTGGGTAGCAGGAGAAGATCAAGTTATAGCTGGGAGATTCTCTTATACCTTCGGCTGTTGCATAAGGCCCACCGATTTCAACTGCATGCACCTTCTGGTAATCAAGATAGGCCTCCGAATTAGCCGGGAGCCTACCTCCCTGCCGCGGTTGCGGGATACCTTCTTTTTCAATCTGCTGTCTAACATAGGATACGGTAACCTGATGTGGTCCTGCTTGGACCGGCGCGCGGACTTCCAGCCCTTCGGTCGCTCTGTAAAGCATGTATTGTTCCCAGTCAATACTGCCTGGTTCACCAGTACCGCTAAAACTTAATGGGGTTGGTATACCCGGCGCTTCACCACCGACAGTGAAACGTTCCAGCAGACGGCCATCCAAACGAATTTCCAGGAGCTGCGCCCATCCTAACCCCTTAACATAGTCCTGGTAATTAGTCTCGAGATCCACCTTGAATTGGTATTCGCCATCCACCGGAAAATTGTGATTCACCGAGATGCCGCCACGAGAACCAAAAGGCATATCCTCCGTCTGGCGCCAGTCCTGACTCATATAAACTGGGATCTCGTGAGTCGAAACGCTTGGGTTCAATGGCGCCAATCCAGTAGCCAAACGAGTAACCTGGCGCGCCACCGACATATATCGCTCCATGTGTGCCGTGGTAAATGGTAAAGAAGTAGCAATATTATCAAAGCTACCGTCCGCGGTCGGATCACCTGGTAGCAGGTCC
This sequence comes from Pseudomonadales bacterium, assembly GCA_022447905.1. GTDB lineage: Bacteria > Pseudomonadota > Gammaproteobacteria > Pseudomonadales > Pseudohongiellaceae > UBA9145. The sequence continues at coordinate 6,260 of JAKUTG010000015.1, forward strand.
ATCACATTTACATCGAGTCCCAATAGGTTGTTAATTGTATTGTTGTACTCATAGCGATTCATTCGGTGAAGCGGCGCAATACGACCTGGGTTTGGATTTGCAGCCCAAGCTTTGTCGAGTTCCTTTTCCAACCATTCGGTCACGATCTCGTAAGTTTCAAAGCTAGGGTGAGGCATATCCGAAGGAGGCATCATACGCGCGCTCAGTTTCTTAACGACTGCTTCGAGAATTTCGGCATGAGGGCCGGGATTTGCAAAATCAACCTGTTGCAGGGAAAGTCCGGAAGTGGCCAAAGCATCATTGTGACAAGCCAGACAATAGGTATTTACCATCTGCCGCATGGCAGCAGCACCAAAAAGCTCCTGTGCCGAAGATCCGCGATCTAGTTATGGAAACGAGAGCATGAGACTGACCGCTAGCAGGGCCAGCACGGCTATACCACTTACACCAATCAACTTCCGGGAAGCTGACATTACGGAGACCTCTCAGCGTTAGTCCAAAAAACTTTTATTTTCAGAGACTTAGTGGTCATGGCTTACACTCAATTCAAGCTCTTCCTACATAACCTGAAGACAGTACCTCACACGCGTTTTTACTGCAATATCAAATAGAAACAAAGAGTAACAGGTCCTCTAATAGTCCTATTTGACCCCGCTTTTGTTTTGTCCAAAACTTGGTCTTTCGAATCACCAAATATGCCGAAACAGTTATTCAATAAAGTTTCTTGTTCAGAGAATTTCCTCTCTGCGTCTACTTCGAAACGACAAGGCGAACAGGAGTATTCCCAACACAGCCCAGGCTATCACAATCAGCCATTCCTCAGGCCACTGTAATGCGGAGGGACTGCCTGGCAGGTAAAGAATCCCAAGCCCTACGGAAAGGATTAGAGCTGTGGAACCCACTATATAGCCGAATGGAACCCTGTAAGGTCTGTCCAAGTTCGGTTCTTTCCTGCGGAGAACTAAAAAAGACAGAGCCACCATTGCGTAGGCAACAACGATCCCAAGTCCACCGGCGTTGACCAGCCACTCCAGAACTGGTCTACCGAAGAAAGGACCAATTGCCGAGAGTGCTCCGATTAGCAGGATCGCGTTGCGGGGTGTGCGGTACTGCGGATGTAAGGTGCCCAGAAAGGAAGGAAGCAAGCCACTCTGAGCGAGTGCATAGATGGCGCGACTGCCACCGACTATGAATGCGTTCCAACTAGTGATTATGCCGGCAAGGCCAGCCAGGAGAAGAATAGTACTACCGAATTCCCCGTAAATATGGGCGCCTGCTTCTGCCGTAACAACATCACCAGCTGATCCGAGGGCTGTTTGGTCCAAAACCAAGCCAACGCCCAACACGATCAGGCTATACCAGGCAATAGCCATCAATACTGAAACCATGAGCACGCTGCCAATGTCTTTAAAGGGCAAGTCGATTTCTTCGGCCGCCTGCGGAATTGTGTCAAACCCGACAAACAGGAACGGCACCATCACAAGTACCAGTGTAATACCAGACACACCCTCTTTAATTAAAGGTTGCATATTGATTGCATCGCCTGCTAACAGTGCCCCGCTGACAAACAGTATCCCAGCGATCAGGATTACCAGCACCACGGCCGACTGAACAATAGCGGCCATACGAACACCGCGAATATTGAGAATTGTAATTACTACGGTGCCAGTAACTCCAGTTAATACCCATGTGAGGTATACATTCCAGCCGGCTATCTGCCAAAGAAATACCTTATCCAGCCCCGGAATTAAGGAGTCCAACACGGTTGGCAGTGCCACTGCTTCAAACGTAGCTACAGAGACATATCCGAGAATGATTGCCCAAGTACAGATAAAAGAAGCGCCAGTCCCCAATGCGCGATGACTATATACATGTTCGCCACCCGCGAAGGGCAGGGCTGAAGCAAGCTCAGCATAAGTGAGACCGATCACGAGCATTACTAGGCCTCCAAACAGGAAAGCCAGAATGGCGCCAACAGTGCCAGCAGAATAGATCCAGGTACCAGACAGAACAACCCAACTCCAGCCGATCATGGCTCCGAAAGCCAGAGCCAGTACTTCCTTGCGACCGAGCACACGGAGAAAATGGGTTTCTATAGCAGGGTCTCTCATGCGTGTATGGTTTTTTTTCGCAGTAGCTACTTTATCGGAGTATTCAGGACATTGATCCTGTTCTTGGTAACCACTTATACAGTACAAACACCAATTTGATACTCACCGAAGGCCGCCAATTCAGGCGCATCGGTCCCGACAACATCGATACGGTTCTTTTGGGTTAAACCGATAGAGCTCTGTAGCATGGCCCCAAAGTATCCGAGGGACTGAATTACGTTCACTTTGGCTCCCTGCCAAAATGTCTTCAGCTTCCGCTTTATCAAGCGAAGTCTAGATTATGGCAACTAGTGCTGATAAGCCAGTGCCCGCTCCTCGGCGTTGTAAGCATGATCGAAAAAATCATGAAGTATGAGGTACAAGCTGGGAACCAAAAATAGTGTTATCAAAGTCGCAAACAGAACGCCGAAAGCTAATGAAATAGCCATCGGAACAATGAAGAAGGTAGCTGGATTGGCTGTGAAAATTAATGGTACGAGACCGATAAATGTCGTAACTGAAGTCAGTATAATCGGGCGAAAGCGTATTTCTGAAGCTTTGGAAACTGCGTTTACCATCCCCATACCCTCGTCTCGGAGACGATTGATAGAAACGACTAGCACCAGACTGGCATTTACTACAACCCCACTCAACGCAATGATTCCCAAAAGGGAGAAAAACACCAAGTCTACACCCATTAAAAAATGACCACATATTGCGCCGATGGCTCCGAATGGAATGACACTCATAATGACTAGTGGTTGCAGATAAGATTTCAGCGGGATGGCAAGCAAGGCAAACATGACTAGCAAGGCAATTGGAAAGGTATTGTATAACTCTGACAACGATTCGAGTTGCTGCTCGCCTTCGCCACCGACAACCATTTCTACGTCAAGATCACGCTCCCAGGGGGTCAAAAACTTAGCTATTATTTCTCGACGAATTTCCTCAGGTGTCACCACTGTCCGATCTACATCGGCTCGCACCGTAATAACCCGGCGACCATCCTGCCGGTTTATACTGGAGTAGCCATTACCTAATGAAAAATCGGCAATACTAAGAAATGGTACTTCAGCTCCACTGGGAGTGCGTATCATCATATCTTCCAAGTTGCCGAGCGATCGCCTTTCTGCTTCCGGGTATCGCACCATCACCCGAATGTCATCTGTCTCTCTCTGGATGCGTTGTGACTCTGAGCCATAAAATGCCTGGCGTACTTGCATCGCCACATCATTTAAGGTTAACCCTAACGTTTTACCTCTGTCGAGAATTTGAATTTGCACTTCCTGTTTGCCCGCTCGAAAGGAATCAGTAATGTCAAACACTCCAGGATATCGAGCCAGTTCTTCCCTGAGTTGTTTTGACGCAATCTTTAAGTTCTCCTCGTCTCTTCCTTCCAGACGAAAATTAATCGCATCGCCCGCACTGAACACATCTGATACAAAGGTTAGCTCTAAAGCATCGGGAATTGTGCCGACCATATCACGCCAACGATCGCGAATAATTGCCGAACTAATTTCACCGCGCTCAAAGAAAGGGGTAAGATATATAACTACTTCCGCAACATTACTAGCCCCTGAGCTACCTCGACCAGGCCGCGCTGGACCATCCCTCGGGGCTTGACCTCCAATGATTGTTAAAATGCTATCTACTACTCGTTCTGTTGATTGAGGCACCTCCCCATTTGCCTTCATCACAACTAACTGTTCTTCGAGCTCAACGGCAATCTCAATAGCCTTTTCTTCAATAATAGCAACAGCTTGCTCTGTTACATGGGCAGGTACACCGGGCGGCATCTGCACAGAACCGTATACGACATCACCTTCTACCGAGGGCATAAACTGAAAAATTACCCGCCCACTTAGCCATAATGCGGCCGTGATTATTATGACGCCCGTCGCCGTAGCCAAACATGCATATCGGTACCTAAGAATTTTATCAAGCAGACTTCGGTATCCATGTTCTGCAAAATACTCCATACCGTAACTGATCTTCCCTTGGATGGACTGCCACTTTGTAACAATAAAACTGTTTTCGAATAAATAGCCTTCAGTCCTACGGTGAGCGATATGCCCAGGCAGGATCAGTTGTGACTCTACTAAGCTTGCTACTAGGCAGAAAACCACCACGGCTCCGATAGCATTAAAAAAAGTACCCATCTGACCACCGAGCAATAAAATTGGCAGGAACGCGGCGATCGTTGTCAACACACCAAAAATAACCGGCACACAAACTTCCATCGTGCCCTCAACAGCGGCCTCTCCTTTTGAGTAACCTTTTCTTTCAAATGCGTGAATTCGTTCTCCCACCACAATAGCATCATCAACTATGATCCCGAGAACGAGGATAAATCCCATTACCGTAAGCGAACTGATAGTTAAACCTACTGAGGAAAATAGGCTAAGCGCTCCAGCAATTGCGATAGGAATTCCTGCAGCAACCCAGATTGCCACTTTAAATCGCAGAAATAGAGCAAGAATTATCAATACGAAGAAGAGACCCATATAAGCATTCTTGGCTACCGTCGTAATACGGTCTTGAGTTGCAAGCGCGGAGTCCGTAATTACGTCCAGCGACATCCCGTTAGGTAGGTCTAAGTCGGTGGAATTCATCCAACCGCGCACTTCCCGCGCCGCCCGCACAATATCTTCTTCACCTATACGTAGAACATCAATTATTGCAGCGTTGCGGCCGTTTAGACGGGCATCTAAATAACCTTCTTCGAAGCCATCCTTCACAGTCGCAATATCGCCAAGACGTAATTGTGTTCCATCCGGATAGGACTGCACTATGATATCGGAATATTCATCTCCACTGTAAACCTGACCCTTCGTACGGAGCAAAATCTCACCGGATTCAGTGCGAATAGTGCCTCCAGGTAAGTCCAGTGAGGCTTGATCTATTGCCCTAGAAACCTGGTCAAGCGTTAGCCCATATTGCCGCAGCACAATCTCAGAAATCTCAATAGAAATTTCCAGCGGCCTTATATATTCGATGTTAACTGTGGATACCCCTGGGAGATCAATTAGATCGTTTCGAATTTTCTCGGCAACCGCTTTCAAATTTCGATCATCAGAATCAGAAGCTAGCGCCATAGTCATTACATTGCCGCTGGAACTGAATGCTCGAACAATAGGTTTCTCTGTTTCAGTGGGAAAGGTTATTACAGCATCAATCTTGCCTTTTATGTCATTGAGTGCTCGGTTGAGATCAGCGCCACTAGTCAGCTGCAAAGTCGCATCGCAACCTCCTTCTCGTGCAGTGGTTGTCATGCGCTCAATATCTTCTGCCCCTTCTAGCGCTTCTTCAATCCGCAAACACACGCCTGATTCTGATTCTTCTGGAGTTGCGCCCAGGTAGGCGACATTTACCTGAATCATCCCAAAATCGATATCTGGGAACTCCTCCTGATTCAGACTAAGGTAGGAAATTACTCCCCCAGCCAGAAAGATCCACATCATCAAGTTAGTGGCTACCGGATTCCTAACAAACCATGTAATTGGTGCTCTCAAAACAGCCCTCGATTAGTAATTCTTTTATAAAAAAGCTCCACTAAATGAATTCCATGATAGGTTGTACAGACATACCGTCAACTACAGCCTGTATAGGCGATGTACAAATAAGTTCGCCTGGCAGGAGGCCGCCCGATATAAGTACGCGATCTTCTTCCAAGCGATATATTTGAACATCCCGGAAGTACATTTTGTTTTCAGCATCTACGACTAAAACCTGGTTGTTATTGCGAATTACTGAACGGGGAAGAGAAATAATTCCATCTATTTGTTTACCGATGATTTCAGCTTCAACAAATAATCCTATAGGCAGTGGTAGGTTCTGGGACCCAGAACTCTTGCCCTCGGCGGGCTTTGTCGGCTGGTCAACTCTGATGATAGTTTGAACAGTATTGCTATTCGGATCAATCGTTGCTTCGGTACGTACTAGCTTGCCCTTCCAGTGATATTCTTCACCACCATAGTATCCGGTTAGTGTGACATTTGGCGCTTCATTGTCTGGCAATTCTCCACGAGCACCAAGGGGGATATCTAGGTACCCTAGTTGTCGTATCGCTAGAGGCACTCTGACCTCAACCTCATCAGCACCGTATAGAACCGCGACGCTTTGAGCTCGATTCACGTATTGGCCCAGCTCAACCTCACGCCTTTCTACAATAGCGTTAAAGGGGGCCCTAATCTCGGAGCGCTCATAATCTAGTTCTGCCTGTCGATACATCGCTTCGGCATCAGCCTGGCGCGCCCGGTTTACCTCTGCCATACGACGTGCATCTTGCAATTGAGAATCACTAACGAGACGATCTTTGGCTAACGCTTCAATTCGTTCCAGCTCATTATCAGCGTGGCGAGACTCAGCTAAAGCTTGTTGCATACCTGCACGACTGCGATCACGCGCAGTTTCATAGTCGCTGGTATCGAGGCGCAGCAAAGTTTGCCCTTCTTCTACATAACCACCCGCCTCCAACGCTGGCGAAATCCAGGCTATAGGCCCGGCTACCGGCGCTGATAAACTGGCTATTTGAGCCGGCTGTACTTTACCCTGGGATTCAACCGTAAGCTGAACAGATTCAAGTTGTACTTCGGCTACTCTAACTGCTATGGGAATTAGCTCTGGGGCCACCTCTCCCACTTGGGTAGGGCTTCTAATTAAGTATACCGCTACTGCGATACACCCCGCCAAAATCCCAATTGGTACTACTATTCGCTTCATGCAACTACTCCTAGATCTTCCCTTGTTGATGTTGAGCTACTGACGATTGGTTTTATATCCTTCTTGTTAACTTGCTTTTTCTGGTAATTGCCAAGTCTGGCCTCAAGTTCTTCTACAACTGAAAACCGCAGCTCATCAAAATAGAGTTGTATGCCCGAAAAAAATAATTCTGCATCCTTTCCTGACAGGCCTTGTCTCACCATGCCTAACACCTGATTTACGTTTTTTTTCTTCCGGGCCGGGGCCACCTTCAAATCTAGCGTAGCCATCTGTTCAACAAACTGCGCCTGAAGATCGTTGTATATCAGACGAACCACTAGATTGTCGGCAACACTACCTAGATATTGGAAAAATTCCGTCCATTGAGCGTGCTTGGAGTCCGAATCTCCATTGTAATTGTTAAGTGATACGACCATTTTTTGCATTCGGTTCAGTTGTTCGGGTGTAGCTTTCTCTAATGCTTCGCGCGCTATCGTGGCAGCCAAAGCTCCGAAGGTGCGTAGAAACTGATCTACCAGGTTAGGATCGGGGGTGTCCTGAAGCACCATGAGTGGACCTAGTATAGCGATGCTAGCTGATTCAATATCCCGTACTCGGGCTCCGCCGGGTTGAATGTTGATTAGTCCCAATTGCTCGAGTTGTGACAGAGCCTCTCGCACAGCACCACGACTGGCATCGAATCTAGACGCCAGATCGCGTTCGGAAGGCATACGTTCACCACTGCGATACTGTTGACGCAGTATTTCAGTACGCAAAATATCCGCGATCTCATGACTTTTAGTGTTGGAATGAGGCATATGAGCAACAAGGTAAATTGGTCAGACCATATTGGTCGGACCAAATATAAAGCCATAATCGCGAAGGTCAAGGAACCAGGCGCCGAACCGCAACTTTCAACCGACGAAGCGAATGGCTCTAGTGATCTAACTGGTGATTAGGCCCCTAAGGTCAACTGAGACAACTGCATGGAATTTCAGAGAAACCCAATACTCACCTGAGGCGCCTAGCAAGTCTTAGGGAGGCTTATTTTCCAATAAAACATAAAACTCAGGGTCTAACGCGCATATACTTTTGCAACTTCCGGGGCCTAGGCTCGCCTCCGAACATGTTACCTGCCGCATCGGCTGCGACAAACTCGGCACCATTACCTGCCGGATCACGCGGGTCACCATAGGGTAGTTGCACAAAGTAGTTCACCCAGCCTAAGCGTGCATCGCCTATGCGTATTCCCATTTCCCACCCCGGGTTTTGCAGATCATCTGACTCCGAATCCGCTACATAAATGTTGTCATTCTCATCGAAGAAAATACCGCTAGGACGACCGAACTGAGTCCAGCTATTTATGTATTCACCATCCTGAGTAAATAGTTGAATTCGGTTGTTGGACCGGTCACCCACAAAAAGTCGGCCGCGCTGATCGATAGCGATCGTATGTAGTACGCGAAATTCACTTGGCGCATAACCGGTCTTGCCCCAATTCATAATGAAATTACCGTTGCGGTCGAATTTTGCAACGCGGCTGTTACCATTGTCATAGTGTCCATCTGCCACGAAAATATCACCGTTGTCGCCTATCACGACATCAGCAGGTGAAGTGAAATGATCCGGGCCTGGGCCTTGCTCCCCAGGAGTACCTAGCACCATTAACACTTCCCCAGTTGGGGAAAACTTCACCACGATGTGACCACGTTTGTCACCGGCCGGAATATTATTCTGGTTTACCGCGTCAGTGACCCAGACATTACCGTCCGAATCCACATCAATGCCGTGAGGCCATATGAACATCCCACCGCCAAAGCTCTCTACTAATTCTCCATTACCATTGAATTTAAGTACCGAGTCCAAATCAGAATCCACGCACTCGTTACCGAAGCGGTTTGGTGCCGTCGCATCACAGCGCACGACCGCCCAGATGTGTTCACCGTCAGGGTCTATGTCCAGATCGCCAACTGCTCCCATCGTGCGTCCTCCAGGCATTTTGGCCCACGGTTCCATGGGCGTTGCATAGGGATTGACATAACCCTGGGCAAAGACCGAGTTTGACAACACAAAACTAACAATTACCAGGGATAGAACAGAGAAATACAGTTGTAGAGAGCGCATGGCTTCTTCCTCCTTATTTTTATTATTAACCGGACCACTATTTTAGGTGCAGAGTAGCGATAATCACACCGCATTCCCCGTTTGGCAAGCCTAACAAAAGGTTGGTAATTGCGGGGAAGAGAAATCAGGAACAACTCAACGAATTCTTACGGCCGTAGATACTAAAAATATTCATCCCTTTGCAAGGGGTTTATCTCGAACAGAATTCTTCCTGATCCAGGTTAATTATCTAATAGATTCTGGCGAACCGCCTGCTGCAAGCGTTCAGAGGTCATGCCCCAACGAGTCCCTTCTGCAATGGCCGCGTCTATGCTAGAACCTGATGCAAAGGCATTAACCGCGAATAAGCCACCCACCCGATTACCCGTCGCACAATGCACCAGTGCCGGTTCACCATCTAATGCTCCCAGAATTTCCTCTAGGGACTGAGCATTCGCCGCGTTAATACCACCAGCGCCAGCCACTGGAATCGAGTAATACTCCATACCGAGCGCTTCGACGATTGCCTGTTCCTCGAAATCAATCTCTTCCTGAGGTGTACGTAGGTTGATGACGTGCTGTATTCCGGCACTCGCCATCACTTGTAATTGAGCCTCGTTAGGCTGTCCACTCGACATTACGGTAGAAGCCGGTGTCCTTAAGTTGTTAATCTCAGCGGTACGCAGAGCATCGAGATCCAGCAACGGCACACTCGCACACGCAGCGAGCAACAACACGGTTAAAACTCTTAATAATAGATGAGGGATAGGCTTTAATTTCTTCATAGGATTTCCTTACTATTCGAGATGGCTGGACGAATTAGAGAGTCTTTTCTGTATTTTCACCAATATTATAGATTTAAGGCAAATAATAATTCTATCTCGTTGCAGCGAAAGGACCAGATTGGCCTATATTGCTATAATACAGATATTCACCTTCCTAGGAACATTCAATTAACGGTAATGAAAATATGTCTGAAAAACAATCGTTACGCTGGCAAATAGGCGAGGTATCTGTCACTCGTATTCTGGAATTACTGTTACCAGTTGAGTACTACGAAAAATACCCGTTCATGCGGGAAGCCCGACCCGAAGCATTACAAAAGATACCCTGGCTTTATCCCAATTTCGTTTCTGCCGAAGGCGAGCTTCTAGTCTCGATACATGCCCTGCTTGTACAAACAAGGGACTTCAATCTTTTAGTAGATACTTGTGTTGGGAATGACAAACCTCGCAAGATAACAGCCAACCAAGCGCTTAATACCGAATTTCTGCATGACCTTGCCGCCACCGGCTGTGACCGGGAAGCAATTAATTATGTAGTATGTACACATTTACATGTAGACCATGTAGGTTGGAATACCATGAAAGTTGGGGATACTTGGCAGCGAATCTGAAGACCAGATATCAGTCATTGAGGATTCAGTAACACCAATATTCGAGGCAGGCCTTGTTGATCTGGTGGAGACGGATCACAGAATTTCAGACGAAGTGCAACTAATGCCGACCGCGGGCCATACACCAGGTCACGTGAGTGTGGCGATCGAATCCAAAGGAGAGAAAGCGCTGATCACCGGCGACATGATGCATCACCCATGTCAAATCGCGCGGCCTCATTGGGCCGTGAGCTTCGATGAAGATCAGGAAGCCGCAACGCGCTGCCGCCAGAATGTACTCAAGGAGCTGGCCGATACACCAACACTGGTGATTGGGACTCACTTTGCCACACCCACTGCAGGCAAAGTGGTGAGCGACGAAGATAGCTACCGATTCGATTTCTAATTCTTCTGTTTGTGTTAGCGTATTGGCGACTCGTATTTGTAAACGTCGCTCCAAAATACCCCATAAACAAAAAGCGCTATAGAAATACACATTGCCGGAACCAAGGCGTTTAAGGTACCGAAGGACTCGATAATCCAACCTAGAATCAGAGCCCCAATCGGTGGGCTGCCTAATAGCCCAAGACTGTAAACCGAAAGTATACGAGCCCGATATTCTTCACTGGCGGATTCCTGCACGATTGTGCGAGCTAAAGTCGTAGTCACTCCCATATTAAGCCCCCAACCGATAGTAGCGAGAGCAAACAACCAGAAGCTCGGATTAATCCATATTATTCCCAAAATTAGCATTCTCGAAAACTGCGTAATGAGAAAGATCTTACCGGGGTGGGTCAGAGGCATTAACCGAATCATAATGAAATTCGACGCCGTAGCGCCTCCGTAAAAAATAATCATCATCAGGGATAACAATAAGGCATCGCCGTCGTAGACGCGTTTGATAATGAACGGAAACACGGTCATGAATGTGCCTGCGTTAAAAATACTGGATACGAAGTTGATAGTAAGCACTTGCAGGATAACCTTGTGTAGGTAGACAGCTTTTAGGCCTGCCAGGATATTGTTCAGGGTTGAATCAGAACTAGTGCGAATCGGTACCTGAGGGTTGAGCCGCCTTACAGCGAAGGCTCCGAGAACGATACACAATGCTTGGAAACTCAGCACTGGCATAAGCCCGAGAGCATCCATGGTACCAGCAACACCCAACCCAAGCATCTGCACCATAAACCCAATCGCTGTAGCTGCCGACACCGCTTTCTGAACCGCACTGCTGGCAACGCGATTAAGTATGACTTGCTGTGCCGGACTTGAGTATGAGACTACTACACTCATCCCAAGCCCCCAGAGCAACACAGACAAAACTCCTAGTTGTTCGAAACTGATAATCGCTATCAGGAACAACGGCAATAGAGGAGCCAGCGAATAAACCTGTAAGAGGAGAATGCGAGGATCAACGCCATCGGCTCGGGCGCCTCCCAGCAACATCAAGAAAATGCCTGGAATACCTACAGTTGCCTGAATAACACCGACCTGAGTAGCTGGTAACGCAAGTATGTCGATCAGTATCCAGGCGAGCAACAACTGCTGCATCGCGAAAGCGATACCGGAAAAGCCGGTCGAACCCAGGTACAACCGAAATTCTTGGTTACGCCATATAATGTCTGTTTGGTTCATATGGGTTAAGTCTGGCGCATCTCGACCTTGGGGCACAAACTAACTTCGCTAAAGCCTATTCTCAAAACATAGCGATAGGGTTCAATGGTGAACCCATACCCTTTTCAATGCGCAAGGGTGAAGCCACAAACAAGAACTCATAACGGTTTAACTCCTTGGCTACTTCTGCCAAACGCGTGAAATCCAGATTGTCGAAAATAGAAACACCAAGGGACACTAATGCCAGGCTATGCATCGGTAAGCGCACTCCGTCGATACCGCTGGGCCCGACATCATTCCACATATCATGACCAATCATCGCTACATCGCGATCTTTCAGAAAATAGGCTACATTAGCGTGGTAGCCGGCCACGCCCTCCGATGTCGGCCAAGCACCAAGTGCTTCCCGCCGTTTCCATCGTCCTGTATGCAGGAAAATAATATCACCGGGTTGAACCTTGATATCCTGGATTTCCTCAAGGGTCAACAAATCTTCGTAAGTGATGGGTGTACCAGGCTCCAGCCAGCCTCCCTCATTAGTATTGGCTGGTAAAAGAGTCGCATCAAAAAGTATGCCGCGTGTAACTATTCCTTCTCGATGGGCGTGAATGCTCCCACGAGGACAACCGGCGGCAGCTTCTACCTCCTGGTAGGTAACCCCATTATAGCCGCTGCCTTCATACATAATGTGGCAATCCAATGAATCAAGATGACTGTGAATAGTGCCATGATAGCTACCACTGTACTGGTACATGTCAGAAGCGCCAGTTGGGCTGACTCTCAAGACCCGGCGGAGGAGTACCGCGGAAGTGTCAACTGCGTCTTCTGTCACAATATCATGTGCCATTGAAACAGTTATTCCCTCGGTCACCAGAGCCACAGCCTCCAGCCTTTTCTCGGGAGTGATTAGATTAGCAGCGCCGAGCTCATCTTCTGCGCCCCAACGGCCCCAATTTGAAAGTTCTTCCATGGCGCGATGAAAGTCTTCCTCGGTTTCCATGGGCGGATGATTCTGCGCGAAAGTGGTAGCGCTGACAAAAGAAAAGATGATCATCAAAATATTACGACGAATCATAGAAACTCCTTTATTATTTTTGCTCGTTGCCTAAAACCATACAACAGCGTGCTAGAGATAGCGATTATAACTAAGAAAAATTCGTGCAGATAAGAACTTAGAGCGTCCAACCCCAGGTTACGCGAAAGCCGAGCTTATAATTAAATTCAATGGTTAATTTAGAAGCCCCTGTTCTTCCATCCTTGCGGCGCGCAACATCGAAGGAATAGAGTAGTTACCTTCGTGACAAGCGTACTCATAAAGCCTTTGCCCGGCAGCCATTCGGCGCAAAGGAATCTGCGCCGTGAACTGCTGACTATAGATATTTGCATCAGTAACAGTGTATTGAAAAAGAATTTCATCTTCACCGGTTCGGGTGTAGTGCTCTTCTACGGCAAAAGCGATTGACGAGCGCATCGGTCCAATTGATTGCTCAGGCCTGAAGTATCGTGTATTTACAACCAGCGAATCACCTTCATAGTATCCGACAGAATCTCCCATCCACTTTCTGCCTTGGCCAACCAAGTGATCCCCTTTTAGCCGAACGATCCGGACCAGACTAAAGTACTCTGCAAGAATGACTGCATAATCCTTGTTCTGGACGATCTGTATGTTGCGCACTGGGTTATCGCCAGCCGGATTGCCTTGCGGATGTCCCACTCCGCCAAAGATGTACATCAGAGGCAGCTGCCCTCCGGGATTAAGGCAGCGATCAAGCGGTGTAAGCGCCTCCGGGCCATCGAATCGCCCTTTGCCCTCAGTTCTCCACTGCGCGTAGATGTCTCTCGCGGTGGAGAGACGAGGAATTCTTCCATTTTCCGGATCAATGACGAAAGAAGTGCGAATTTCACCATCAACTACCGCCAGTTCAGTTGGCATAGTCTCAAAATTGCCATCGGCCTGATTGTTGATCCTGTCGCCTGCTTGCGGAGCTGGTCTACCCGGATCCAGTGGCGCCATTCGTGCAGCATCCAGCTGAAGGGCATAACTGATCAGTTCCCGAGCTTCTTCTGGTGAGTAGGCCCGCTGCGTTCCAAGCTCAGCTGGCCTTTCCAGGGGTGTCTGATAAGGATTGGTCCAATTACCTTGTAGGTCGGGATAACCATGCTCAGTGCGGGGAGCAGCCCAGGAAGCTGTGCTTTGAGCCAACGCCAATTTAGATAATACGAGGGCGATCAATACCAGGGAGCTGGAACTGGCCGTTAAGAACTGACGGCGCATAGCCAGCTAACCGTCTCGTTCAAAGTAATAGTATCGGAGTTGAAGATCCCGAATGCGCTTAAGCTTACCTTCAATGATCGATGGTCTGAAACGAATGTCTCGCAGCGCCCGATTGGCACGACGCTCTACAAACCGCTCGTCTGGATTCATGGACAGAACGTCAATGGACGAAGGTTTGCCGCGCGTGCTAATACGAAAACTAAGATCTGCCTGATAGTAAGGCAATTCCACGCGCAGCAGAGGATCAGTGCTCAGTGGTTTGATTATAGATTTGGCATCTTCATCCCAAGCTGTGAATTCTCCGACATAGAGCAAGTCTTCGGCAATATAATCCCTTTTGGCTATGGTGGCGGCTTGATACGCTTCCAAATCAGCAAAGCGATCGAAGAAAATGGGTAGGGGTATCACCGTCGGGCGGTTAAACAAGGTTTCAATGCGCTGACTCTCTATGCCCACCTCTAGCAGTTGTTCGTGCATACGCCGGTAATTTCGCGAGGCACCCCGGTTTAGCAGGATGCGAAAATCAGCATAGTAAAGGTTCGCCATTGCCTCAGCTTCCTTATCATCCGTCTCTTCTGCTATATCCCTCATCTTGCCAATGCGCCTTAGACCGTCCCGCAGGTAGGCTTCCCCGAGTAAGAGATCAGCTCTTGTCAGAGATATTCGAC
>JAKUTG010000150.1:0-5886 GCA_022447905.1 Pseudomonadales bacterium
CTGGCATTTCTCGATATCCAGATGCCGGGTATGAGTGGGCTTGAGCTGATCGGGGAAATTCAGGGCGACATAATGCCTATGATTGTATTCGTCACAGCTTTCGATGAATTTGCGGTAGATGCGTTTGATGTCCATGCCGTCGATTACCTGTTAAAGCCTGTAGAGTCTGATCGGCTAAAGGAGGCGATTAACAAAGCCCATCAACTGAAAATACAACGGAAGACACTTGGTGAAAAGCAGAAGCTTTTAGAGTTGGCAGTGAGTCTCACAGGCAAGTCTTCAGATGAAATTGGGGTATTGTTGGAAAGTGATGAAGATCTCGTTGAGCAGGCTGATCGGCTTGCGATCAAGGACGGTACAGCCCTAACCTTAGTGCCAGTTAAGGACATTGACTGGATTGATGCCGCAGGTGACTACATGTGCGTGCATGCTAAAGGGGTGACCCATATTATGCGGACCACTATGAAAGAATTGGAGGCTAGACTGGCTCCGTCGATCTTCCAACGTGTACACCGCTCAACTATCGTAAATCTGCAGCGAGTAGAAAAGATCTCATCTCACATTAACGGTGAATTTCATCTGATACTGAGCGGCGGCATTTCTTTGAAAATGAGTCGTTCGTATAAGAACAAAGTGAAACACTTCTTCAGAGAGTGACCTGTAGCAGCTCGCAGATGTTTCTATGGTGGACTTTGGTTTTATTTTTGCTTGATATGAGTTAATGGCAACTCGGTAGAGTTGACAACTTCACGCAACATAAAGCTTGAATGCACATCCGATACCCCCTCTATGCGAGTAATCTTGTCGAGCAAAAATTCTTGATAGTACTCCATATCAGGAACGACCACTTTTAGCTGGTAGTCCGCGGACTGGCCGGTGATCAAAAGGCATTCGATGACCTCGGGATAACTTTTCACTTTACCCTCGAAAACTTCGAATCGGTCCGGTGTATGACGATCCATACTAATCTGTATGAGAGCGGTAAGCTTTAGGCCCAATTTAGAAGCATTCAGTAAGGTCACTTGATGCTCAATAATGCCGACTTCCTCCAGTTGTTTTACTCGACGGGCACAAGGGGTGGGAGACAGGCCTATCTTATCTGCCAACTCTAGATTGGTAATGGCGCCATTGCTCTGCAGTTCTTGCAGGATGCGCTTGTCTAGTTTGTCCAGGATCATTGCAAGCCTCTATGTTTATTTACTCGAATAATATGTAATTGAATAGTATAATTAAACAATTATAAACTATAATTTAGTTAATATAACTAATTATTTAGTTGTTTAATAGAAAATATGAGTAGAATCTCTATCGCGATTTCATTATAGTTACCAAGCTGAAGATACGGGCAAGGCAAAACGGGCCTGAACCTGAAAGTACAACTAGCAGCCTCACAAGGGCTTAGCAAGAAACAGCACCACAAGGACGGCGGATCGGTGTTGGAGGAGCAATGGACTTAGTAATCACGCTTGATCCCAATGCGGTGGAGGGGCGCAAAGATATGAGTAAAAATCGGTTCGATCACACCAAGTACAAGCCGTTTCAACCAATCGGGCTCATGAATCGTAGTTGGCCTGACCAGGTTATCACTAAGGCGCCAACCTGGTGCAGTGTCGACCTGCGCGACGGTAATCAAGCCCTAATTGAGCCGATGTCGGTAGGGCAAAAGAAAAAGATGTTCGAGTTACTTGTGGAGGTGGGCTTCAAGGAAATCGAGGTCGGTTTTCCGTCGGCTTCCCAACCAGATTTCGATTTTGTGCGCAGTCTGATTGAAGAAGGCAAAGTGCCTGACGATGTCACTATCCAGGTGCTGACCCAAGCTCGTCCTGAACTTATTCAACGGACATTTGAATCACTCAGAGGTGCCCGGAAAGCTATCCTGCATGTTTATAACTCCACCTCAATTGTCCAACGTGAAAAAGTATTCAAGACAGATAAATCAGGCATCATCGAGATAGCTGTAACCGGCGCCAAACAGGTCAAGAGGTGCTCCGAACTGCAGCCTGAAACAGAGTGGGTATTTCAGTACTCACCAGAAAGCTTTACTGGGACCGAAATGGATTTTGCAATTGAAGTGTGTGATGCAGTAAATGAGGTATGGCGGCCTACACCTGATAAACCAAGCATTATTAACCTGCCATCAACCGTCGAGATGGCGACACCCAATATTTACGCTGATCAAATTGAATTGTTTTGCCGCAACATCAAAAATCGAGATTCAGTTGTCATAAGTCTTCATACTCATAATGATCGTAGCTGCGCAGTCGCTGCAGCTGAGCTGGCGGTCATGGCGGGAGCGCAGCGTGTCGAAGGCACTTTGCTGGGTAACGGCGAGCGCACTGGTAATATGGATGTCGTAGTAATGGCTATGAACTTGTACAGTCAGGGCATTGATCCCAAGCTCGATTTGCATGATATGGACCACATTGCGTCGGTCGTGCGTGAATGCACTCAGATAGATGTGCATCCGAGGCAGGCTTATTCTGGAGATCTGGTTTTTACTGCATTTTCAGGTTCACACCAAGACGCTATTAAGAAGTGTCTCGATATTTACGAGGAAGGTACTACTTGGGAAATCGCATATTTGCCGATTGATCCCCGTGATATTGGTCGCACCTATCAGGATGTAATCCGGGTAAATAGCCAATCTGGTAAGGGTGGTGTGGCCTACGTGCTATCCAACAAGTTTGGGTTTCAATTGCCAAGATGGTTACAGATCGAATTCAGCCAAGTGATACAGAGAGTTACCGAAGATACAGGCCAGGAAATCCATCCAGACGAGATCTGGGAGTTGTTTAATCGGCACTACCTAGATAATAAGAAAGTACTCGGCCTCGAGAATTTCACAATCGAGAAGCATGGAGGCCGAGAGACGTTTAAGGCCCATCTGGATTATTTCGGTAAAGATCTAGCTATTAGTGGTGAAGGTGATGGAGTGCTCGACGCCTTCGTCGAGGCCCTAAAAAAGGCTATAAATATTGATTTCGAAATTATGGAATATGGTGAGCACGCCCTAGGGCAAGGTGCCGATGCCGAGGCAGTTACTTATATTCAGATTCGTTGTGGCAGTCGACGCTATAGCGGCGTAGCCATCAGCAAGGACATTATTGCTTCATCACTGAATGCCTTTATGGGAGCTGCTAGCCAGTTGCTAAGAGAGCAGCAAGTTGCAGCTTGATTGTTAGTGTCAAAAGCAGATTAAGCATAGAAAAGCGAGCTGATTTAAGCATCGCTTCCAAGGGGATTAAGGAATCAGGGATGGTTTAGCCCCGCAAGTTGCCTGTGCCTTAATTCGGGCTATGCGAATCTGAAGCATTCCTACAGCTGAAATTGAGCTCTTTGGTCTAAAGAGACAGTGTAGCTACTTACCCTGATCTTCACGCTATTTCAAACTTTCCTTCTTATTGTTGCGACTAAAGCTCTAATATTCAGTATGCTGTGAAACGCACTAATTCGCGGTCTGAATGATATGCAAGAGTGATATCAGTCGATTTCCGCAGTTGTTAGATAGCACGGGACAGCATACTGATGAGCTTGGTTAATGAAGACGAAGCGCTAATAGCAGCAGCTCTTAACGGATCGGCTTATGCTTGGGAGAAACTGGTCAAGCGCTACGAAACCCAGATTTTTAACTATAGTGTAAGGTTGACAGGAAACAGCTCTGACGCAATGGACCTGATGCAGGAGGTGTTCTTGGGAGTATACCGAAATCTGCATCGATTTCGGGGAGACGCAAAATTCAGTAGCTGGATTTTGCGTATCGCTCATAACAAGGCGGTGGACATGAATCGACGCCGGCGATTGATGTCTAATCAGCTAAGAATGAATGATGATGAGTTTGATATTCTTGACATTCTTTCTGGCGATACCGGAAATGAACCAGATGAGAAACTGGGCAATCAACAGCGAAACGGTAAAATCACCAGAATGCTTGCCAGGCTATCGTTAGAACACAGATTGGTCGTAGAATTTAAAGTGTTTCAATCCCTAACCTTTGATGAGATAGCAGTCATGCAAGACATCTCGGCAAATACAGTAAAAACACGGTTTTATACTGCTCTTAAAAAATTGAAAGCTGTATCGGAGGAAAATAATGTCCTGTCTTAAGACACAACATTTATTACAAGAATATTTTTCGGATGACCTGACCCCTCTGTCGAAAAAAGAAATCGAGAATCATATCTATTCGTGTGAGCAGTGTAGCGATGAATTGGAATTTTTCTTGTTGGCGCAAAGTAAAATGCAAGGCTGGAAGGACCAGCGAGTTCCTCATTGGGATCGAGGAACCGAATTATTTAAACGGGAACATCACCAAGGAAGAACAGAAACGGAATTTTGGAATCGCTGGCTATGGGTGCCTGCGGCCGTCTCCCTCGTTATGTTCTGCGCCCTCCTATTTAACCTAAGTGTTGTTTCCAGCGAACAGGAATTCTCTATCTCTTTCGGAGCGAAATCATTTGATCGGCAGCTTCAAAGCCAATTGATAGAGTTCCAACAGCAGCAGCGAGCAGAGATGGATGTCCTTGTATTGCAAGTTGAAGACCGGGTCAACAGTGGTAATGTACAATTAATGCGGACGGTAATGGAGCAAGCACAAGAGGCTGCAGTGGAAAACCTTGATCGTATATATGCATATTTTGAACAGCAACGTCTGCGCGATCTCGAGGACATGCGAGTGGGCTACCAAGAACTTGTAAACAGCGATTACGAAACAATTCGTTCGTTGCAGCAATTAGCTCAGTTCCACAGCTATCAGGGTAGCACCGTGCGCTAACGTGGTACGGGAGACCGCGATGATCAAGCGAAATAGATTATTAGGGGCGAGTATTGCTTTGTTGCTAACGACGTTTAACACCGCCGCACAGGAGAGCAGGTTCGAGGAGCTACAACGCAGTATTGGCATGTTTTCTGGCATCCTAGAGGAAGTGTTGAAGCTTGATCAAAGGCCCGGTTTGTTTGGTTTAAGTTTGGCGGGAATCGAAAATAATTACTTACTGGGCCAGGGCGTGGTTTTCGAAATTCGTACGCCATTGGCTAACAGGCGGAACAGGATTAGTCTGGCCTCGCTCAATTCTGCTATGCAGTCTCTGCAGTCCCGTCCCAATCCATTTGAGGCTGTCAGGGCGGAGCCTTTCACAGCAGACACTGATCTACCCTCTCCATCAATATTGGCACTCGATGAAGCGAACGGCTACTACCGTGAAATGATGGAAAGGATCGCAAATGTTGATTACTCCCTCTCAGTTAATACGGCCATCAAGCAGGCATCGGATTCTCTTCGCTCACTGCGTTCTCTAGACAGTATTGATGAGAATGACTACGAGGAAATACGAAATGAAATCGGAGCTCTCGGAGTTTCTGTGCAAAGTAATCTTGATCAGTTGCAGGAAATTGAACAGGAAATCCGTATTGCCAATACGGACGTTAAAGCCGTAGACAAGAATAGCCCTGAACAGGGATCGGGCAATGCACTTGCATTGCGCTTTGATGCCGTGTCAGTCACTATCGAACTTCTGAGAGAGCAAGCCCTGGCAAAGGCTCGGGAATTGAAGGAGCGCTCCGAAGCAGCTGAGCGCGAGTATGTCCAGCGCTGGGAACGAGATAAGATTGATTTTGAATCTAATCTCTATGCTGCCATATGCGATTACGGTTCTATCTTACGTGAGCTGCCTGAAAATGAGAATATTTCTATAATACTTATCGGTCTTGGAGAAGAATCCGAAGAGTCTACTCGTCGTGTAAATAAGGTGCACATCATCAGCAAGACTTCTGTTCTCCAGTGCCAAAGCGGCGAGATCGACAGGCTAACACTGCAGCAAAGCTCTGCTCAATATAGTTACTAAAAAAGCGCGACTATTACTGTCTCTTCAGTCTGTTTTAAGAGCTGAC
>JAKUTG010000151.1:0-5857 GCA_022447905.1 Pseudomonadales bacterium
GTCTATACGGATCGCCCCATCAGGTAAATGCTAAGTCCGAAACAAATTAGGATAGGGATTATCACCGCCGTTAAAGGACTAAACCCGTATAACAGACTTGCTGGTTCCATCAGACTTTGGAAAATCGTAAAGATTAGGCCGATTCCTAACGCGATGAAGACTCTGAATCCCATGGTCGATTCTCTGAGGGGCCCGAACCCGAAAGAAATGCCGAGAATCACTAAGGCTAAAGTTGAGATAGGTTGTAAGAGCTTTTTCCAAAAGGCCAGGTAGTAGGTACCGCTATCTAAGCCCTCGGACTCAAAATAACGAGCAAATTGATATAACCCCGAAATCGATTGTTCATCAGGATCAACCAACAACACACTTAGTAATTCCGGGGACAAATCCACTTGCCAGTCTTCCCGAGAACGGATCTGTGTATCGACAAAGCCCGCAGTAAAGATACTCTCGCGTACATTATCAAGCTGCCAGTATCCATTGCCTCTTTGCTCCACGTAAGTTGCTAACTCAGCAAAACTGCTGGATACAAGACGGCGCCGGTCATCCATTTGGTAACGAGTCACACCATACAGGCGAGTACCGCCCGGAGCTATGGCATTTATGTAGACAAACTCGTCACCCACACGGCGCCAGGTGCCCTGTTCTGAATTGATTGAGCCCGAACGACTTTGCTGGATAGCTTTATTGCTCTGCGCCAATTGTTCGAGGGGCGGTGCCACATATTCACCAAGCACAAAGCTTAGAATCATAATCGCAAAGGTTGGCTTCAATACTGAAAGGACAATTCTCCAAACTTGCACTCCTGCAGACTGCATGACGACCAGTTCATTATTGGACGCTAAAACACCCAAGCCAATGAGAGCTCCTCCAAGAGCGGTAAAGGGAAGTAACTCGTAAATACTGGTAGGCACCTTAAGAAGTACGACACTAAAGGCGTTAATCGCGGAATAATTCTGATCGGTGTCAGCAATCTGATCTAGTAGGCTGAAAATGAAATCGAGAGTGGTAATCAATGTCAAAACGACAAGCATGGCTAGCAGCACAGTCTTGCGAATATGTCGATCGAGTTGAATCATGACATCGACTTGCTTTTACCTAGCGATAACCGAGATGTGATTTCTGGAAAGCAAAACATAGCAATCCCAATTACAATAAAAATGACGTGTACCCACCAAAGACCAACAGTAACACTTAGCTCTCCCTCGGCGACAAGATCCCTGGAAAATCGTAGCGAAAGGAAATACGCCGCGTAAATCAGGGCAGCCGGAATCAGTTTACCGTAACGCCCATGACGCGGGTCCACTTTGCTCATGGGAACGGCGATAAGTGTAATAACGGGAATTAACAACACAATCGATAAGCGCCACTGGACTTCAGCCTGATGCTCCGGAGAACTGGAGGCTAACAACTCTGCAGTTGTCATTGTTTCTTCTACAAGTATCTCTTCGAATTCAGCAGGTGCGGGAAGTAGTATAGAATGGACGTCGAATTGGGCAACGTTAAAATCCCCAACTCCCGGTGTTCCGTCGTACTGCAAAACATTTTCGAGGCGCATGAAGCGCGCACCGCTTTCCGGATCAATTTCCGGTCGCGCCGTTTCGGCTAGGACTATCCTTGGTGGCGCTTGTTCCACACCTTCGTTCTGCTTGGAAAGAGCAATGAATACATTCTGTAGCTGTCGTCCCAAAACCGGCACGTTACTAGTGCGTTCAGCGTAGGTCACGCGCTTACCTCCACTGAATGTCTGAAATTGCCCTGCAACAATTAGATCAATTTCGGTTAACTGCTCCTGATTTTGTTTAAGCTGTTCGGTATTGCGCACACCCCAAGGAGCCAAGGAAAGGCTTACAACCGCCGTTATGACTAGGACAATGAGTGAAGTTCCCAGTGTCAAGCACAGCAGGCGCAACTGGCTGGTACCGGAGCTCAGTAATACAACCATCTCATTCTCGGCATACATGCGACCGTATGCCAGCAAAACCCCGAGAAAGAACGCTAAAGGAAGTATGACTAGCAGGAAATCGGGAAGTCGGTAGAACATCAATAGCATCAAAACATCCGAAGACAACTCCCCTGCCACTGCCTGCCCTAGGTACTGAAGAAAGCGACTGGTAATACCCACAATCAGAAGTATGACAGTGACAGCGGACATCACCTGCAGTATTTGCTTGCTGAGGTAACGAAAAATAATCAAATCGGTGAAATGTCCATTTTTAGTGCCAAGTAGCAGTTTACTCGAAGATTTAAAAGCCACCTAATTAGAATATTTGCCCTGTCAGAGCCTTAACATGGATTCCAATAAGAAAACAAACAATTCTGGCCGATTTGGAACATCAAAAACGAGGTAAAGAAAAGGTAAAATCACAGGAAGATTCAGAGCATAGCAAGTACTAGCTTAGCAAGCTGAGTAGGACAATCACTATATTATTTGCGATCGGAATTTACTGGTGATTTTGCATCACTCCCAGCGTCCACTCGCAGAAATAAATGCAGGAGCTCTTAGGGAATTAGGCGGCGCGCGCGTCGGGCTGATCAAGCAATGCCTTAAAGGCTGCGGGTACCTGGGCGATTTTGTGGCGGTCAAAATCAAAAAATACTACACCTATTTTGGCATTGCAGACAACGGCTTCAAGCGCGCTGTTCGTAACTTGTATTCCGATATCGAAACCATAGCGATTGAAGTTACCGACTCCAATATCAATTATGAGACGATCATTGGCGAATGACTCGGACCGATAATCCACAGCCATATCTGTAACCACCATACCAAGACCGTAAATATTGGATTCAGTGAAACCCAGACTCGCTAAAAATTGTAGACGCGCCTCGTGCAAAATATTGACCATGGCCACACTATCAAGGTGCTTGGCGTAATTTACATCGCTTATACCTACATCTCGCTCCATGCTGTGCAGAAATTTATCAGGAACCGCGACTTTTATGCGTGGCATAATCTACCCTTGATTTAAACACTAAAGCTTATCGCTTAAGTCAGACAACAGAAAAATTGATAAGTTCAATACAGATACAGCACTAGAATTTCGCGCTTCTTAGCAAGGGTTTTGGAAATTCCGACGCTTTATTGTTCAGAAATTGCTCAGTGTTGCTTAAAAATCCGAATAAATTTAGGATTATCACTCTAAACCTTATAGGCCTCACTGAAGGCATTACTTAGGAGTCAATATCCACTTATGAAGTATTCAATTAAGGGAGGATCGCCCGAAAAAATCAGTGCTGATTGCATCATCGTCGTGATCTGGAACAAGGGCTCACTCTCCGAAGAAGCCAAACTAATTGATTCGGTAGGCAACAAATGTATAAGTAAGATAACTCAATCTGGTGACCTAAGCGGTAGACTTGGCGAAACTCAACTGATCCATAACCCAACCGGCATAAAAGCTAAGCGAATACTGCTGGCTGGTGGCGGTGACAAGAATAGATTCACGGCCAAGAACGCTGTAAAGCTGTTGAAAAATAGCCTAAAAGCTGCAGGCAAACTTCAAGCGGCTAGTTAGCACTTCGCTCTGGCAAGTGCGGTTATAAGTGACCGAGAGAACGACTGGTTAGCATCTCGACTGGCACAAGAAACGGAAGATAGTTCTTATCGTTACAATGCTACCAAGAGCAAAAAGAGCAAGCTACCCGCGACCAAGGCCGTTAGCTTGGCACCGGCAACTGGTACTAGGCGCAAGACCCAAGAAGCAGCATTGAAAGCTGGCCGAACCATAGGCAAGGCCATTAATTATGCAAAACAACTCGGCAATTTGCCGGGTAATATCTGTACCCCCACTTACCTAGCCAAGGAAGCCAGCGCACTAGCGGGGCGACATCGTACTATTACCACGAAGGTATTAAGCGAAAAACAGATGGCTCGACTCGGAATGAATTCTCTACTTTCGGTGGCTGTAGGGTCTAACGAGGAAGCCAAGCTAATCGTAATGCAACACAAAGGAGCCAATACCAATAGCAAGCCCCATGTACTAGTCGGCAAAGGAATCACCTTTGACACCGGTGGTATCAGCCTAAAACCCGGTGCCGCCATGGATGAGATGAAGTTCGACATGTGTGGTGCCGCCAGCGTAATTGCAACCATGCAATGCATAGCAGAACTGAAACTCCGGGTAAATGTGGTTGGCATTCTAGCGGCGGCAGAGAATATGCCTGGTAGCAAAGCGACCAAGCCTGGCGACATCGTCACAAGCATGTCAGGAAAGACTATTGAGGTGCTCAACACAGATGCAGAAGGTAGGCTGGTGCTATGTGATGCCCTAACCTATGCGGAACGCTTCAAGCCACAAAGCCTAATAGATATCGCTACCCTTACAGGTGCCGCTGTGGCCACCTTTGGGAAACATGTCAACGCCCTGCTCAGTAACAACGATAAGCTAGCAAAGGTTTTACTGGACTGTGGTGAGCATAGTCTCGATCGTGCGTGGCAATTACCTCTATGGGAAGAATACCAAAGCTTGCTAAATAGTAACTTCGCCGATATAGCAAATATCGGAGGCCCGCGTGCCGGCACGATCACTGCTGCCTGTTTCCTATCCCGGTTTACCGAAAAGCAAAATTGGGCTCATTTGGATATCGCAGGAAGCGCTTGGAATTCGGGAACGCAAAAAGGGGCCACCGGTCGGCCAGTCGGTCTCCTCGTGGACTATTTGCGCCGACAAAAGCAATAGCGCTTCGATGCCCAATGGGATAGTAAGTACCGATAACAGTGGCCCTAAATAAGGACGAGGGCATTATCAAAGCCGTTGGTAACAGGAACATACTTTCGAGACTGCTAGCTCTAACCGATCAAAGGGCGTGGAAGCCCTTTTAACCGGAAAAGCCAATTCGCTTCATGTATACTTGCGCCTTTTTGATGGGCGCGTGTTCTTTACGAATGGAAAAGACTTACCAGCCACAGCAACTGGAAGATCACTGGTATAAGACCTGGGAAGAAAAAGGTTATTTTGCATCTCAGGGTGAGGGTCAGCCCTACTGCATTGTAATCCCTCCGCCCAACGTGACCGGGCGCTTGCACATGGGACATGGTTTTCAGCATGCCATCATGGATGCATTAATTCGCTATCACCGTATGTTAGGTCGAGCCACACTCTGGCAAGTTGGAACGGACCATGCTGGCATCGCAACTCAAATGGTGGTGGAACGCCAATTGAATGCTGCTGGGGCCAGCCGCCAGGAAATCGGTCGAGACGCCTTTGTACGGAAAGTCTGGGAGTGGCGGGAAAAATCCGGCGGAATCATTACCCAACAACTGCGTCGGATGGGGTCATCCCCGGACTGGTCCCGGGAACGCTTCACTATGGACGCATCACTGTCCGCAGTAGTAGAGAAGGTGTTTATAGATCTTTACGACGAGGGCCTGATCTACCGAGGTAATCGACTGGTCAACTGGGATCCCCAGCTGCACACAGCGATCTCCGACCTCGAGGTGTTCTCCGAAGAAGAAATTGGTTCACTTTGGCATTATCGTTATCCTCTAACAGACAACACCAAAACTGTTTCTGGAGACACTTTTATTACAATTGCTACCACTCGTCCGGAGACCATGCTAGGTGATGCGGCGATTGCCGTGCACCCAAACGACGAACGTTATACTGAGCTTGTCGGAAAGTTCGTAGAACTGCCGCTTTGTGATCGCCGCATTCCAATCATTGCTGATGAATACGTGGATCCTGAATTCGGACGTGGTTGTGTCAAGATCACTCCGGCCCACGATTTCAACGACTACGAGATTGGTAAACGCCATGATCTGGAGCTAATAAATGTGCTCACTGATGATGCGAAAATAAATGAAAACGCACCAGCGGCGTATCGGGGAATGGACAGGTTCGACGCCCGGGAGCAG
>JAKUTG010000152.1:0-5827 GCA_022447905.1 Pseudomonadales bacterium
CGCTGCTACCGTGCTTCCACTCGCAATCAAACAGGAACACCGCATCTGTTAGTTCCGGCGTTGTTTTGTGACAGTAACCAGCACAAGTCCCGATGAACAATGCCCGACCTCTATTAAGAGCTTCCTGATCTTGCATAAAAGTCTGGACTACGGCCAGCTCTTGGGGCATTGATTCATTTTCACCACAACCGGTTAAACTAACAATAACCAGCAAGGCGCAACTAATAGATAGATACTTCATTAGGAATTCCCTTCACATTCCATTTTTAAAAAACATCAGGATAGCGGTCAGGCAGCATAAAACACTACAAGACGCTATTTCAAGCCTTGCGGATCTCCTTCTCCCCGCAACAGAATTGATTTGTTTAGACCTGGGCTGCACGGGGCAATCTCGTTTCAAGAATTTCGGGCCCGAGTGGTTTAAAAGTAATCAGCAACTGCGGAAGCAGGGTCAAGGAACCGGTGAGCGCCACCACCATGGCGAGACTCGTAAGCAAGCCGAACACGATGGTCGGAATAAAATTTGACAGCGCCAAGATTGAAAACCCGGCAACAATTGTCATGGAAGTAAAATACATAGCTCGGCCAATACTGTTATGGCAGAAAAACATCGTTTCTCGGTAGTTACCAAATCGGGAGTACTCACGCCTGAAGCGGTGCATATAGTGAATCGTGTTATCCACTCCGATTCCTACTGAGACAGCAGCAATGGTAATAGTCATGATATCAAGCGGTATGTTGAGCCAGCCCATGATACCGAGCACGAAGGCAGCAGCAATGGCATTAGGAATAATACAAATCACGGCTATCGTTAACGACCGGAACAATGTCAGGAACATTAGCATGATGGCAAACATTACCACCCCCAAGGTGAGGATCTGCGATCGGAACAAGCTCTGTAACACATTGTCGTACATCACTAAGATACCGGTTAATCTGACCTGCTCATCCTCCAACCCGAATTCTTCTTCCACGCCTACTTCAATACGTCGCAGCAATTCGTTACGGTTCAGATCCTCTGCTGACTCTATCACCCGAACGTTGAAGCGCAATTGGTTCTCTTCGATTGAAACAAACGGGTTTAATACGGTTTCTTTCAATGTTTCCGGAATGCGACTGTAAAGCAGAGCCCATAATAATCCATCTATGGGTTGATTAGCATTAAGCTTTTCTGCAAGTTGGACTACCGCTCCGAATGAAAGCACTTTACCGGTTTGTGGATCTGCATCCAGGAATTCGTGCATGGCTTTTACCTGGTCCATCTTTGGAGCTGTGAACCAGTAAGCATTATTATCTGCAGGGTCATCGCTAAAATCTTCAAAGCCGTCATCGAATCCCCCAAAATCATCTTCAAACCCGCCTTCAGTGTCAGGCAGATCAACCACAACGTCGAACGAGAGAGTACCGCCAAGCTTGTCGTCAAAAAGGGACATGCCCTGATAAATCTCCGTGCTCTGACGAAAGTAGTCGATGAAACTGTTTTCCACCCTTAAGCGGGTCAATCCAACCAGGCTGAACACCAGCACCAGAATATAAATAATAAGGATTCTCCCTTTGAGCGCGTCGGTAATGTTGGCTAGTGCGGCGGTCAAATTCAGCCGCAAACCCCCAGACAGCTGAGTGTCATCGACTTTGAGGGATTTCATCACTGAGGGAAAGAGAGTGAATGCGACTATTAGCGCCGTGGCCACACCCATCATCATCATCCAGCCAAAAGTAATGATGGGGAGAATACCGCTAACAACCAGTGAGCCAAAAGCCACAGCTGTAGTAAGCGCTGTATAAAGACAAGGCCGGAACATACTCAACACGGCATGTCTCAACAGTTTATCGTGGTTACTGAAGTGACACTTTGCCCTTAGCTCACGATACCGCACCATCAGGTGAACAGTCAGTGAGATAGTGATAATAAGTAACAGGGAGATGAAATTGGATGAAACCACAGTGACACGCCAATCCATAAGGCCCAATATTCCGACCATTATGATGCCAGCTACCGCGCAGCAGCCGAGTGGTATCGCCACCCAGCGTGCCTTGCGAAAAATCAGGCCCAGCGCAAAGATAATCAGTGCAACCACAGCCAAGCTAAAAGTGCTCAGATCGCCCCGCACGAAAGTCACTAGGTCGTCGGCAATCATGGGCGCACCCCCCAGGTAGATCTGGGCACCGTCGCGGTAATTGTCCAATGTGTTGCGAATAGTTTCGATGATTTGGTGCTGTCGGTCGGCAGCAACGACACTGTACTCATCAAAGTCCGCTTCGACTTCACTCAGCTCAAGCACGTCATCAGCGTTAATCTCTCCGCGCCGAGCCAGGTTTCTCAGCTCTGTTCGTCTGTTAACGAGCGTTTGTAGCGTTTCATCGATGGAGAAACTAACGAGCAGACTCGCAGTCTCACCATCGGGACTCACCAATGCATTTCGAAACACCGGGCTATTGATGATTTCCTCGCGGGCCAGCGCAAGATCTTGTTCCTCATCCATGATCGTCAAATAATCTTCTGAAATTGCTGTCAGTGGGGTATCACCGAACAGCGGCGCATTCAGAATACTGTCCACCGCTTCGACCCGAGCGATCGCCAGTAAATCGTTCCGCAATTCATCCAAGCGACTCAATTCATCACGAGCGAAGAGGTCGCCTTCTGGCGTATAAGCCACCAGAACTGAATCTCGCACACCGTAGCGGGTATTGATCTGTCGAGAAAACTCAAGATCGGGATCGTCTGCCAGAAGTAACGAGTCAGCTGATGCGTCCAATCGAAAATTCTGGGCATGCCACGCAAAGAAGACTACCAACAGCAATAAGAAAGAAATAACTATGGTTGGATTGCCAAACACAAGATCGCTATAGCGCTTGGCCAAGGTGGATAACATATTGTTCTACAAGATTCCGATTTCGCAGGACTTACAGAGCAGCCACTATACTTTAGTGGGCACAATATTACGATTCTCTGTCGGCCGTCTAATGACCAGCCTGAGTATGGCTATCCGGCGCCTATTCGACCTTTTTTCGTATTTAGCCTAATCTGGAGAAGACAGGAGAC
The DNA here is from genome assembly GCA_022447905.1 of Pseudomonadales bacterium. Lineage (GTDB taxonomy): Bacteria > Pseudomonadota > Gammaproteobacteria > Pseudomonadales > Pseudohongiellaceae > UBA9145. The sequence continues at coordinate 3,044 of JAKUTG010000152.1, forward strand.
TCCGGTAAAGTAAATGGGAGCCCTGTCTTTAACTCTCCAGATCTGAGCTAATATACGACCCGGCCAAGACCATACAAATCCAGCTTTTCGCATTTTCAGTAACTAGATTTTTCCTCTTGGAAAAACCCAACTCACTGATATTTCGATATTTTTCTCTAACCCTGCAAATTGAGAACCTTTGTGCAACTTTCTGTAACACCGAGCACCTGTTAACTGGGATTACATTTTTATACTTGTTAATATGAGACTCTTGGAAAATCACTCAGATATCAGCGAAAAAAGAGACGGTGCGGAGCAGCCTTAAGATGAAATTACTAGGTGAGTTATTCATTTCATGCGCTTTGACGTTTGCGTCAATGTCGACGTTAGCTGATGAGTGGCTCCAATCTATTCCTGATTTTGAACTCACTGATCATTTGGGAGCCATTCATAACCTCGAGCATTATAAAAAGTACGACTACGTGGTCTTTTACGTTCATGGAGTGGGCTGTCCAATTGCCCGCATCGCCCTACCTAACTACCGCATAGTTAGGGATGGATACGCGGACAAAAACATCGGATTCAGTATGTTTAACTCCAACATTCAGGACAATCTTCCACGTATCGCTAAGGAAGCTGAAGAGTTTGGGATCGACTTTCCGATTATGAAAGACGAAGGCCAAAAACTTGCCAGAGCTCTCGGTGTTGAGCGAACTGCCGAGGTTTTCATTGTCAATCCTCATACACAGCAAGTCCTATTTCGTGGCCCTATTAACGACCAGGTCGGTTATGAAACTCAGCGTGTAAGTGCCAGCGAGCACTACCTGAAAAATGCCCTTGATACCATCATGACGGGGGGTACGGTGGACATGGATGACATACCGGATTCCAAGGGCTGCCTGGTGGCGTTCTTCGATAACTAAACATGTACAAATCAAAAAGGAACGCAAGGCGTCCCTTTTTGTGTAGGACCACGCTAACTGCTATTGCGTCGATATATAATAAAAAGTATTAATTAGGCTTTTCAAGGAATTTCCCCATGAGTCGGCTTTTGCGCGTAATAGGTATCATCTCTTTTCTAATGGGAATTACCTATTCAACTGCACAAACTCAGGATACGGGATCTTCAGCTTCAAAAGAGCAAGATGCCCAAACCCGGCCAATCGAAGAAATCACCGTATTAGGCCAGAGAAGCTTCTTTACCCTGCGTCTAGAGATTGAAGCTGCTGAATCAGAGGTGTATGGCCTTTTCAATGAACTGAACACCAATGATGACTTTGATGTTAAGTGCACTCGGGAAGTCTTCGTTGGCTCTCATTTTAAACGACGCAGATGCATGGCTGCTTATCTAAGAGAAGCCGAAGCTGAAAACGCTCAAAACCAATTAAAGGGCATCGACACGCGGCTTAGCTTATCCGGAGTCCAGGGAGAGGTGCAACAACAGACTCTCGCAATGGAGGCTGAGATGGCTCAACTTGCCCTAGACAATCCTGGGTTTTTACAAGCTCTCAGAAAGCTTGCTGAATTACTTGGTGCTCTTAATACGAAGAAAGCAGCAAACCCGTTCTATTTCGGTCAATAAGCTTTGACTCGAGAAATTAGATAATCCATCGCCAAAAATTCCCGTATTTGCAATGAGATAGCCCTTGGAAAGTACCTCATACAATTCCATAGCAAACCTTGTTGCCGATTTCACCGTCGTTAAAAGAAAAACCCTGTTTGTTCTGGCAAGCCTATTGACCATCTTGCTGGCCACCGGCATTTTGCGAATCAGTTTCGATACTTCACTAAACGCACTGCTTGCGCGCAGCGATCCCTACCTTAACGAACTCGAAACACTGGATAACGAATTTCAGATGCCGGTTGAAGTTCATTTTGCCTTTGTAGCCGATAATGAAAAGCATGTCTTTACACCATCCATTCTCGAGGCAATTCAAAATCTGGAAGCACGTTACAAAGAATTGCCTTTTGCCACCAGCATCATTTCCCTAATCGATTACGTGCATCCGGAAACACAGCGCAAGCTGTTTGCACAACCAATTGCCGAGTACACACAAGTAGCTTTGGACGCTCTATTAGAGGAAGCAGTTACAAACCGACTGCTCACGGCTAACCTTTTATCTTCTAATGGTGAACTGAGTTTCGCGATCGTTAATCTTGACGCCAGAGAGGCGAGCAGTACCCAACGCCTTGAAATCGCAGATGCCGTCATAGCGCTAAGGGACGAAATGCGGGCTGAGCATCCCGCAGTGTCTATTCAGGCCAACGCCGACGTGTTGCTAGAGAAATCCAGTCAGCAGGCTATGGTTGATGATCTTACGGCATTGATGCCAATCACCATACTAATCTGTGTGCTAACAATTTGTTATTGCTTCAGATCGGCCGCACTTGGTATTTGCATTCTGACTCATACGACCTTCACAATCCTTTGCACTATAGGAGCTCTTGGTTATCTCGGGTTTTCCTTCAATAATATTTCTGTTATTGCCCCTCTGGTAGTCGTCATAATCTCCGTCGCGAACAGCGTGCACATCATTTCCATTTACACGCAAGCTCTGCATAAAACCGATTCCAGACCAGAAGCAATGCAGTACAGCGTAGCCTACAATTTTCAACCAATCTCTCTGGCAGCCTTAACCACCGCTATCGGCTTTTCCTCCCTAAATATGTGTTCTTCACCTGCGATCCAGGATTTTGGCCGCATCGTGGCAATAGGCATTGTTTTTGCCTACCTGCTTACGCTTGCTCTGCTACCCGCACTGCTGATTCGCGCGTCACGTTCACTATCAAAGTCTGCAACCGGAC
>JAKUTG010000153.1:0-5793 GCA_022447905.1 Pseudomonadales bacterium
AGACAAATAGTTTCTCAGTTCTCAATTAGATTTTATGGATCGAATTTACGCATACGTCGAATGCCTTGCTGAGAAAACGTTGCTAGTCGGCCAAGGATGAAGATGACCCGGTCTTTGGCGAATCTGGAACGGCAAATGGAAGCTAAAAAGCTACAAATAATCCCGAGACTTTAGTGCCGCACAATTACCAAATGGGTAGCTTTGATCATACTGACCTACGTGAGCAGCACTGGTCGGGCCGAAGCTTGTGGGATCGAAACAAAGTGTTGTGGGTCGGTTGGGTGCTGGAGCATGCGTCATTCAGCTTTCTGTTCGCCGGGACCTACCGGCTACTCCACAAAATTTGCCGATATTGGAAAACGATTTAGTCCTATTGACCTAGCGGCCATCCCCATCGAGGCCTATGAGCCTCGCTGGTTAATGAGCTCATCCCACGTTAATTCGGAAGAAGCAGTTGATATACACCTGGACGTACGGGTACGTTATTCCGTGGGCATCCATCGGGTTACCTTCCAGCTCACCGATGAGCCAATGGATGAACCGCCTGTTAGGTTGAAGCAAGCTCTGATAACAATTGATATCCCACAAGATAGGTTTTTGTCGTGCAACACGGCGAAACCCGCTCCCTATTTTTTATTGAGGACTGAACCGTGTTCAATTGGAGAAGAAGATAAATTATTTTATTTCCTCTCGCATCATTGCAAATAATTTCACCTCTAGCTCGACATAACCTGGTAATGCCAGCATATCCTCTTTTCGCGGAATGCGTTTTCCTTGTTTGAATTCCACTCGAATATCTGCTTTGACCCGACCCGGGTTACGCGTAAAGAAAATTATTCGATCAGCCAGAAAAATGGCCTCCTGTATATCGTGAGTGACGGTTACCACAGTTGTTTTTTCCCGACCGATAATATCAATCATCATCTCCTGCATTTCCCAACGTACCTGGGCATCAAGCGCACCGAATGGTTCGTCCATCAACAGGACGCGGGGGTTTTGCGCGAGTGTTCGGGCAATAGCAACACGTTGTTTCATGCCACCAGATAGGCTGGCAGGATATGACTCTGCAAAATCCTCAAGATGCACTAGTTCAAGAAATTGTTGCGCTCTTGCACGTCTGTCATCTTTTCGTACGCCCATTAACTTCATGCCATATTCGACGTTCTTTCGCGTAGTCAACCATGGGAATGATGTGTAGGCCTGAAATATCATTCCTCGATCCGGTCCAGGTCCAACTATTGGTTTCTTGTAAGCAAACAATTCTCCTTGAGTTGGGTATTCAAGCCCAGCAATCATTCGAAGGACTGTTGTTTTCCCGCAACCAGATGGCCCAATAAAAGTTACTATTTCGTTTTCCCGAAGGTCTAATGAAATATCGTCAACAGCTGTAAAACTTCCCCCAAGATATTGTCGGGTAACATTGTTTACGCTGATTACTACAGAGTTGGCATTGCCATTGGCATTTTGATTATCAATCATTTTAGAGTTAAACAATCGTTGGTTAATTTTGGCGTTCGCGATTCCATGGGAAAGCATAGTGAGCAAGCAATCGAAAGGCCAAATCTGTTAGTACTCCAAGAATGCCGATAGTAAGGATGCCAGCCATGATGATATCTACCTTCAAAAATCTACCCGCACGCATCATGACTGCGCCAATGCCATCAGTCGCCGCTACGATTTCCGCAATAACCAAATAGGTCCACCCAACGGCTATCATGGTTCGCATAGAATCTATTACTGCTGGCGCAACAGCCGGGACCACGACACCTAAAACAACCCGGCGACGATCAGCTCCCATTGTCAATGCTGCCTCCACTAATTCCTTCTGGACAGCTTTCGTATTGTCTAGTACTAGCGCAATAAGAAAGAAGACGACTCCTAAAAACAATAAGGCCATTTTCTGAGTATCGGTTGGTCCGAACCAGACGAGCAGCAGCGGAATAAATGACGCCGCGGGGAGATATCGAGATGCTGAAATTGTAGGATTGATTAATGCACGAAATTTGATGAAACACCCCATCAAAATTCCTAAGGGCACCGAAACAACACAGACCAAGAAGAAGCTACCAAAAATTCGATAACAACTCTTTCCAATATCATATATGTATCCCTTTTCTGTCAACAAAAACCAGAATGCCGATACTACCGTTTCAGGGGAAGGCAAGAACCGTTTACTCGAATCTGGAGTTAAGATATGGCCTAGTTCCCAGATCCCAAAAAATGCTAATCCGCCTAACATGCCTAATAGCAAAGTAGCTTGGCGGGATATACTCCCTCGTAGTTCAAAAAATGAACTTTTCCGCCCACCCGCAATTCCTGTCGCTCTAATCTCGCCTTTTCCGTCGCCGGCCTTTTCTTCGATATTAGGCACCCAACTCTCCAGATTTTGTTTTAAGCACACAACGATATATCAAATTAATTTCAAGTCAGCAATACTTACTTGGTTATTGAGCTTGGCACTGGCGTGGTGATATAAAACAACTCGACCCGAGAATAGAGCCATAACTCCAGGGATATTTAATGGACTGCTACAATGGCAACTCGATAATATGTTCACAAAATACACCAATGGCGTCGACCTTCCAATTTCTAAATACTAGATAAATGTGATGACAAAGCCCTTTGAATATCTTAGACCGTCTACTTCCGAGGAAGCCATTGCGCTGAAAGCAAAATATAAAGACCGAGCGAGGTATTGGGCTGGAGGTACAGATTTGATGTTGCAATGGCGTGCAGGAGAAGTCGATATTGATTATTGTATAGATCTAACATTCGTACCAACACTTAACTACATCGAAAATGAACGCGATGGTGTACGAATTGGCGCTATGACTTCTCTAGATGCTCTTGATAATGCTGCCAGTTTGAACCAATTGATGGAAGTAATTGGGTATACAGCACGACTAATGTGTACCAAACAAACTCGCACCATTAGCACGGTTGGTGGGAATATGTGTAATGCTTCGCCCGGTGCAGATTTGTCACCATTATTTGTAGCCCTTGACTCCGAGGCGACCATTATGGGTAGTGACGGAAGTCGTACAGTGTTAATGGAGAATTTCTTCCAAGGTGTAAACGAAACGATACTAAAAGACGAAGAACTATTAGTCGAAATTAGAGTTCCAGTACCAGACCACCCAAGGGAAGCTTGTTATAAACGGGTAGCACGCACTTTTGTCGATATTGCTTTAATAAGTTCCGCAGTATCAATTTCTTCTGATAATGGTGTAGTCACAGACGCCAGGATTTCGCTCGGGTCTGTTGCTCCCGTGCCGATTAGATCTCGAGCAGCCGAACAAAAGTTGATCGGCTCAATTCTTTCGGAGATTGATGACGACATACTAGAAGAGATAGGGCAACTGGCTGCTACTGATGCTTCGCCAATATCCGATATTCGGGCAGGTAAAGAGTATCGTTTAGATATGTGCACTGTGTTGACACGTCGCTCTCTCGAAGAATCGGTTCGAAATTTAATCCGGAAACAGATATGACCAAACTTGCTGTAAATGGTAAAGAATTTGAGGTTGAAATAAAACCACACGAAAGTCTTGCTGACGTTCTAAGGAATCAATTAAATTTAATTGGAGTGCGTGTATCCTGCAACGAAGGTGAGTGTGGGTCATGCACAGTAATTATGGATGGTAAACCAGTAACGGCCTGTATTGTGTTGGGTATGCAGGCCGAAGGAAAGGAGATTCTTACGATCGAAGGATTAGGTACTGTTGATAATCTGCATCCTATACAACAGGCCTATATCGAAGAACAAGGATTTCAATGTGCCTTTTGTACGCCGGGATTTATATTGGCGACAAAAGCATTTCTAGACGAAAATCCAGACCCAACTGCAGAGGAGGCGGCAATTGGCATCAGCGGAAACATCTGTCGATGTGGTGCATATCCTTATATCGTGCAATCCGTACTAAGCGCTGCAAGAAAGTTGAGAGAGCAAGAAACAACGGAGTAAGTGTTTAGCTCTGCATTTAAAAAGGGGTGAGAGCATGAAGAATGTAACACTGCAGACTGATTATAAAGATCCGTCTAGTTTCACTATCGCTGGGAAAGGTGTTCCAGTTAAAGACGCCAGAGAAAAGGTAACTGGAACATTAAAGTTTGCGGTGGATATGAAGATACAAGGTATGGTGTACGGCAAGATACTCAGGAGTCCCCATGCGCACGCCAGAATCACCCACATTAATACCAGTAAGGCCGAGGCGCTTCCAGGGGTACTAGGCGTCGTAACCCACAACGATGCCCCAGACTTAAACTGGGAAAACGCGTGGTTCAACTACCGAGGAAAAATGTTGGACGGCATCGTAAGATTTGTCGGTGATGATATGGCTGCTGTAGCAGCGACTACCGAAGAGATTGCCGAAGCTGCCCTAGAACTCGTTGAAGTTGAGTACGAGATATTGCCTTCCGTATTTGATCCCGAAGAAGCGATGAAACCAGACGCTCCGCAAATACGAGAAGAAGGGAATGTTCGTGATCCTTATATCGTGGAGTGGGGTGATGTAGCCAAAGGCGAACAAGAAGCCGATTTTATAGTTGGTTGTGAGATCAAGTTTGCGAGTCAGCAAATGGCGCCTTTAGGGCGAAATGCCTGTATTGCAGAATGGAATGATGATCGCGTCACCATGTGGACAGCCTCGCAAACCCCCTCCGAGCTACGGGATGGAATCCACGAGGCATTTGGTATTCCATTGAGCAAGATTCGTGTCTGCGCACTTCCATCAGGTAGTTCTTTCGGTAACTGGTGGAGTGCAAATTTTATGATGGTTACGGCTCTACTAGCAAAAAAAGTCCGCAAACCGGTAAAGATCGAGTTAACTAATGAAGAATGCATGGCAACGGTCAAGCGAAGACATCTCGAAATCACTCGAGGCCGTATGGGATGTAAGAAAGATGGCACTCTTACTTTAGCTCAATTCGACCATATCATTGATAACGGAGGATACGGCTTTAAAGATGATGTTGGATTCTTTTGTGTCGATAATTGGGGTCGCGCGCAACATGGTCACTACGCCATACATGGCGTCAATACAAACCTCCTTACGGCTGGCTGTATGCGTGCTGTTGGTGACGTTACTCTAGGTTCGTGTGTCGAGCGCCTCGCCGATATGTGTGCGATCCAGATAGATATGGATCCCGTTAATTTTCGCCTAAAGAACCAAATAAAGTCTGGGGAAGAACTCCGAATGCAACATAGCAAAGGATATTTGAAAGGTAGTATCGACGAATATCTTGAGGGAATCCCACAGGAGCAAAGGAAAGATTGGCCAAAATTGTTTCACCTATCCAGTGGCTCGACAGAAGATATTCTACTCAAAGGTGCGCAGAAATTTGATTGGAAAGAAAAATGGAAAGGCTGGGGAATACCATTTTCGATAGAAGGCTCAAAGCACCGGGCTGTCGGTGTTGGAACTGGCGCCCACGTTTGCGGTGTTGAGTTCGAAGGTAATGTATCTGCAGTTGTCCGAATTAACTCTGATGGCAGTGCAAAAGTCCATTGTGCAGTCGGCAGACAAGGGCAAGGTAGCGAAACTACACAAGCGCAAGTTGCTGCAGAAGAGCTGGGGATTTCATTCGACAAAGTTGAAATTGAAACTGGTGATACTGACTCATGTCCATGGAGTCACGGATCCCTTGCGAGCAACACGATGTTTAGAGTAGGTTGGGCAACACGGGCTGCAAGCAAAGATGCAAAAAGGCAATTGCTAGAGATTGCAGCACGTGAATTTTTCGACACCGATCAGAGCCAATTAGATATCGAAAATGGTATGGTACTTTTTAGGG
>JAKUTG010000154.1:0-5716 GCA_022447905.1 Pseudomonadales bacterium
ACTCGCGGTTCAGACTGAGCCGGCTGTGACAAACGCACCGCCGTTAACCTCCAATGAAATATCTCGTGTCGAACAGCTGCTGCTGAAAAATGCCCCTCAGTCTCCGTCGGCTCGTAGCGAGCAGAATTTGCAGTTGAATGCTGATGAGTTGAATCTACTTTTAAGCTATAGCATTAACATGACGCGACTATCTCCAGAATGGGCGGCTGTTCTTACACTGGCTGACAATACAGTAAATACAAAACTTACTTTCCAATTAGTTGATGGTTGGATACCGCTCTATCTGAATTTCGGAGTAGATTTGATTTTGAACGATTCTCTGCTAGTTCTAGACAAGCTGGTGGTAGGAAAACTTCAGGTCCCTAATGGGCTCCTCGAACTAGCGTCTACCAGCATACGCAGTTATCTAGATAGCGAGAACAAAGCATATCAGGATTTCAGTGAGCTCATTGCCAGTGTAGATCAGGTATCAGTCATTCAAGATCGAATATACGTTACCCTCCAATGGGATCCAATTTTAATATCCCGTATAAGCGAGCAAGCACAGCAACTATTCATCTCGGATGAGGATCAGCAACGCATAATGGAACACTACCGACTAATAAGCGAAATTGCTGCCACGATACCGGCTAATCTCCGAGCAGTATCGCTCAATACCTTTCTCGTTCCAATGTTTACTGCTGCAAATGAGAGATCAGAGAACGGCAGCGATCCTATAGCTGAAAATCGCACATTGTTTCAAACACTGGCGATCTATGTGAATCGTGAGGACATTTCACAGTTGTTGGGCGAAACGCTAGCCAAAGAAATGCAACCAGCAAAATATATCGAAGTACGATTGCAACGTAGACAGGACTTAGCGCAACATCTGGTATCTATAGCCGCTATCACTGCCTCCGCGGGAGCAGATTTTGCACAACTGTTGTCCACCACCAAAGAAGCTTATGATGCGCGATATCGATCCGGATTCAGCTTTTCCGACCTTACGGCCAATACGGTGGGCGTATATTTGGCTAGTTACTCGACTCAAGATCCAGCAACAGCGATTGAAATGCAGAAGAGACTTGCTACATTACAGACAGAATCAGATTACATGCCTGAAGTCGGCGATAATCGAGATGGAATATCTGAATCTGACTTTGCTGCTATTTACAGTGATCGCAACAGCCAGGAGTATCAACGGCGGCTTGCTGATATTCAAGCACTAATAGAAACTAGAGCTCTATTTCAAGACTTGGATTAACCATTCGCATATTAATCCAATGGATCAACTAAGTGATCAAAAATTAGCAGACTTGCTTAAAAGATTGCTGCTGCTAGAAAAAGAATTAAATCAACAACTGGAAATCAATCGGGAGGCTGCTGGCGTCGTTGAGTTGGACCAGACAAGTGTCGGTAGAGTGTCGAGAATGGAAGCTATTCAGCAACAGAGTATGGTAATTTCGACTCGGGAAAAAACTTCGCTACGGTTAGAAAAGGTTCGATACGCCATCAAAATGATGGCTCAAGATGAGTACGGATTCTGCAAGCGATGTGATGAAGTCATTAGTTTCGCAAGGTTACTGGCACAACCTGAATCCAACCTGTGTGTTAATTGTCAAACCCGTGTCGATACGCAACGTTAACTTAACTTCCAATAACCTCTGCGCTGGTGTATAAATCCGCCTTCATAAGTCCAGCCAATCCACATTGAGAGTTCCCGATGTCCAAAGAAGGCTTTTATACAAGCAATTTGCACTCCGATCGCAGAGATAATCCGGAGCATGGTGTATTACATAAGGCCATCCATCCCTCGGTCGCCTATGGCTATGAGGATGCCCGTCATCTCGCTGAAGTCTTCCAAGGAAAGCGAGCAGGATATAACTATGGACGTCAACTTAATCCTACGGTGACCGCACTCCAAAATCGTATTACCCAGATGGAAGATGGCCTCGCAAGTATCGCTTTTGCAACTGGAATGGCGGCTATCGCAACAACAATGTTGTCGTTGCTGCGAAAAGGCGATCATGTTGTTTCCAGCATGTTTTTGTTTGGTAATACCAACAGCTTTTTTAACACGCTGATAAGGCTGGGAATCCAGGTTACATTTGTCGATGCCACGGAAGCGCGTTTTGTTGAAAAAGCTCTTCAGAAAAATACACGCCTAGTGTTTGTTGAAACTATTGCCAATCCCGTTACGCAGGTGGCAGACCTCAAGGCTATTGGTGATTTGTGTCAAACGAAAAATCTTATTTATTGCGTTGACAACACAATGACATCACCACACCTATTCTCTCCTAAAAAGGTTGGTGCCAGCTTGATAGTCAATTCGCTGACCAAATATATCGGTGGGCATGGCAACGCATTAGGAGGAATGATTACCGACACTGGCCTTTATGAATGGAGTAATTTTGTAAATATTCATGACACCTATCGGAAAGAGAAACCCACCCTCTGGGGAATAACTCAAATTAGGAAAAAGGGCCTGCGCGATATAGGGGCCTCTATGTCTCCCGAGGCTGCGCATCATCTAGCAGTAGGTTCGGAGACTTTGCCAATGCGTCTGGACAGAGCCTGCGCGAATGCGCAAACGCTCGCAGAATTCTGTGATGAACATACGAAAGTAAACCATACCTACTACCCCGGCTTACCTAGCCATCCTCAGCATGATAGAGCTAATCAATTGTTTGCTAATTTCGGCGCGATCTTCAGCATTGACCTGACAGACGAGATCGACTGCTTTGATTTCCTGAATAATATGGACGTTGTGATTGCATCGAGCAATCTCGGAGATACCAGGACGTTAGCTATTCCTGTGGCGCATACTATCTATTATGAAATGGGTACAGAACGACGCGCATCAATGGGCATTGATGATTCCATGATCCGTTTTTCGGTGGGCGTTGAAGATATAGAGGATTTACTGGAGGATTTCCAGAAAGCGCTTAACTGATGATCGCAGTATTAAACATCGAAGATATTGAGGAAGGCTCTTCCAAGGGATTAGAAGCGAATAGCACCTATATGTTTGCAGTCAAAAAAGACGACCAGATTTACTTATACTGGAATCGATGCCCCCATCTTAGGACGCCCCTAGAATGGGAAGAAGATCGATTCCTCGACGCTGATGGCGCGCTTATACAATGTGCCACCCACGGAGCTCTTTTCCGAATCTCAGACGGACGCTGCCTAGCGGGTCCCTGTAAAGGAAAAAGTCTGAATCCGGTCCCTTTCATAATCGATAATGGCATGGTTATGGTGGAAAAGCATATACTTAACCTTCCTACACAGCGTTGATTAGATTAAATGATTACCGAAAGTTCCTGATTTATGCGAAGTGTTGACGTGTCAATATCAAACTCTGTACCGTAGGCTTGAATTTCGACTCCTGCTGCTTCTGCCTGGCGCAACAAACGACCATATTCGGGATCTATATCATCAGCCGGATAAACTTGATCAATGCCTTCGTGTTGAACACAGAACAGAAGAACCGCTCGATCCCCGACTGAAGCTATTTCGATAAGTTCTTGCATATGTTTCTGGCCTCGCTTGGTAACGGCATCCGGAAACAAACCCATACCATCACCTATGCCTAGGCTGACATTTTTGACTTCAACAAAACACCTTCTGCATTGATTATTAACCGTATCTTCCAGCAAGATATCTATTCTGCTGTTTTGCGCCCCATAAGGGACCTCTTTACGTACGTTGGAATAGCCCTGCAGGGAACGAATCACATTGTTATAAATAGCTTCCAGCACTAATTTGTTAGCAGAGGCAGTATTGATGCCCACCTTGTGTCGGTTATCGACTTCTATGATCTCCCAGGTGTTTGGATACTTTCTCTCAGCATTCTTTGACGTAGAGTACCAGATCCTGCTACCTGCTCGTTGGCAATTATACATAGAACCTGTGTTAGGGCAATGAACAGTAATTGTAGTTCCATCGGCCAGTTCAACGTCCGCCAGGAATCGCTTGTAACGCTTTATCAGCTTAGCCTCTTGTAACGGCGGGTCAAATTGCATAACTAATTTCTCTTTTTAATGCTGATTCCATATATTTTAGCTAACAGCAGCCCGCAATCTTTCAACCCCAATTTCAAGGTTTTTCATACTCGTAGTAAAGGCAAAGCGCACAAATTGATTCGCCTGATAATCTCCAAAATCGGATCCTGGTGTACTCGCTACATCAAATTTTTCAAGCAGGTCTGCACAGAATCGCTCTGAATCGCACGAAAACCTAGAAATATCCGCATAGACATAGAATGCACCCTGGATTTGTTCCGGTAATTTGAACCCTAGCGCTTCAAGCTCAGTTGTTAAGTAATCTCGACGTTTCCGAAACTCGTCACGACGCTCTTTCAGAATGACCTTCGACTCTTGGGTAAAAGCAGCTAGTGCTGCATACTGGGCAATTGAAGAAGCAGATATATAAAGGTTTTGCGCGAGGATATTAGCTTTGTCCGCAATCGATTCGGGAACTACAATCCAACCCAGACGCCATCCGGTCATGCCGAAATACTTAGAAAAACTATTTACGACGAAACAGTTCTGATCCAGTTCCAAGACACTGGGCATATCTTCCACGTAATGAAGACCTTGGTAAATTTCATCCACCAATACGTGCAGGCCTTTCCCACTAGCCCATGCGCATGTCGACTTTAAGAGGTCTCTTTTGATAATAGTTCCAGTTGGATTGCTTGGTGAAGCAAGCCAAAGGCCGGTCGTATTAGGTTGAACATATTGATCCAACTGTGACAAGGTTGGCTGAAAGTTATGTTCCCACCCAACTGGAATTAGTTGTGGCTCCGCCGACATTAAATGAATAAAGTTTCTGACACACGGGTAGGCTGGGTCACTGAGCAGAATACCGTCACCTGCGTATACAAGAAGATTAGCTAATAAGGTCAACCCTCCACTAGCACCCGGTGTAATCAAAATTCTCTCCCTAGAAAGTTCAACGTTGTGCCAGTCTCGGTAGTGCTGAACAAGGCTATCCCTCAACTCGCTAATACCTGCCGCTGCGGTGTATTGAGTCAATCCATTGTCTAAGGCTTTTTTCGCCGCATCTACAATTGGCTTGGGCGTAGAAAAATCCGGTTCCCCCACTTCCATATGAACAATATTCCGACCTTGTTGTTCCAGCTCGGCAGCCCGATGCATTACGGTCATAACCCTAAAAGGATTTATTTTTTCAAGATTAAGAGAGGTAGAAACCGTTGGTGATTTAGAAGAGAAATCCATTATTGATGCTTTGATGAATCGTACTCCTCATTATAGAGGATGAGCTTCCAAAAACGGTAGGAATATTAAGACTCAAGACAGAGTAAAGAGATTACGATATTTTCATATGAATTTTATAGCATCCCAGCTTAGAATCTGATAGGTTACCCAGCTTTCTGGAAATCGAGTGCTGTGGAACAGAGCAATGTCTTTCCGCAAGTAGTAAAAATTACTCGAATTAACAAACACTTGAGCTATATTAACCAGATGAAAGCCATGGTTGGTACAGCCTACTTTGACTCAAGAAGGCAATAGAGATCATGTCCAATACCACCAGCTCTGATACTCCACCAGTTTTCAAGAACTTCGTCCCTTACAAGCCAAAGAAAGGCGAAGAATACATGAACGAGAAACAACGAGATCATTTAAAAAAAATATTGTCGGATTGGCGGGAGTTATTGATGCAAGCAGTTGCTCGAACTGAAACCCACATGCAGGATGACGCGGCTAATTAT
>JAKUTG010000155.1:0-5681 GCA_022447905.1 Pseudomonadales bacterium
AATTTGATGGGGAATACGATCAACAAGACCTTGATGTAGGGTACAACCAGTTCTACCTAGATCAGGGTACTACCATGACGACTACTATGCGTACTTCCCAGTTAATTTATCCTGAGAATGGCCGCATGCCATCTATGACTGCAAGAGGAAGAGAAGCGGCAGCCTACTTTCGAGCTTTACAACGCAGATCTCCCCAGGGTCCGGAAGCCCGAAACCTCTATGATCGATGCATACTTGGTTTCAATGCTGGACCGCCCATGCGATCTGGTGCCTATAACAACATGATGAAGCTCATTCAAACCGAAGATCACATCGTGATTCAAACCGAGATGGTGAATGATCATCGTGTCATTTCAACCTCTGGTGGTGAGGCACTACCCGACGGTGTGCGTCTGTGGAAGGGGAATTCAGTCGGCGCCTGGGACGGCGACACCTTCGTCGTTACCACTACCAACTTCACACATCTCAGTCGCTTCAGTGGTACCGGCGAAAACATGACACTTATTGAACGATTCACACGCCTCGATGAAAATAGGCTGGAGTATGAGTGGACGGTCGATGATTTAGAGATGTTCGAAGACAAGTTTACTGCGGTAGTCGAGTTGCAGCTCACTGATGCAGATCTTTATGAATATGCCTGTCATGAGGCTAATTACGCGATGCCACTGATGCTCAGCGGTGCGCGCAAGCAGGAAGCAGATGGCGAAGAAGATGACACCTGGCTACCGAGCTGGAGTCGTTAACAATCGAAATTAACTGACGCTGTCCAGTCCTAAAAGCTGTCAATGTAAAATAGGGCGGGGCACTCGAATAAGGGCAGGGGATGCTTTCTCGCGGCCCTTTTTTTGTACAGGGAATTGACGCTGCTAATGATCGGAAAAATCAAAATCAATCTATTTGCACCATTATTAATCCTTTCCTTCCCTGTGTTTGCCCAGTCACAAGAGGCGCTGCAGTGTCAGATGGAAAATTTTCAATCCGCCGGCCCGATTCGTGTAACCCAAAGCGAGCTTGGTATACAGCTCGATTGGCATGGCAGTGACTCTCAACAGTTGCGCCTGTTAATTGCTGTCGAAGCAGGTGAACCGGTTATTAAATCGCTGCAACTTCAAGCAGGTGATGACCAGTGGACAACGCTGTTAACCGACAGCCGCTTCGAATACAAGATTGTCGAGGGCCTTCGCCGTATCAGTAATCAGCAACTCAATCCATTACGGGAACTGGCAGTGGAGTTTAGCGACGAAGTGATCGAACGTCACAAGTGGGACGTATTCTGGGATGCGCCATTGGATCTGCGCCAACAGGAATTTCGAGGCAATCCACCTCCGATGGATGGTGTAGCAAGTCAACCCGGATTACCCCGCTCAGTGAGTGAAGTGCGCCGAGCTGACATCTCTTACAACGTGAAAATTTGCAGAGTCGTTGCCGATGGCGCACGGGTGGAGCTGATTTTCCCTGATGTCAGTCTTGGATCATTCACCGGTGAATTCATCCTGGCACTCTACGAAGGAAGCAACTTGATACGTACCGAAGTGCTCGCCAACACTCAGCTGCCTTCCGTTGCCTATAAGTACGATGTGGGAATTACCGGGCTGGATGTGCAAACTGCTGGTAGTGTTAGTTGGCGGGATACCGGTGGACTGATGCAGCGCTACCAGCTGAATGGCCCGGTCAATGCAGACCAGGTTGTGTTGCAGGCTGCAAATCGTCTGGTAGTAGCCGAAACCAATGGTGCCGCGATTGCCGCTTTTCCTCCACCCCATACTTTTTTTTGGGCGCGGGAAGTGGAGATAAATGTCGGCAATAACTGGTATCGCAAGGATAGCAATAATTCATTTAGCATCGGTATCCGCCAGGGTGAGCAGGAGGTCGTCGAGAGATACATGGCGAACTGGTCGCTCTACAGTGCGCCACCCGGATCCATGCAACAGATGGTGGGCTATTTCTATCCAACCCTGGGTGATAGAGGTGATGCATTTGATGCTGTGATGGAATTTACCAATTCAGATGTTTATCAGCCACTGGATGGTTACCAGGTCATGGGCTCGCACTACCACACCAACATGGGCAGGGAATTGATTGCCTCTGGCAGTATCGATACCAGGCTAAGGGATTTTGAAGTTATAAAGTCCGCAGGCATCAATATTGCCGGTCCGGTTGACCGGCCTCGCGAGGAAACCCAGTTACAGGAACAACATTGGCTATTTGAAGGCGCCCTAAGACATTCAGACAAGGATTTCATGGTGCTGCCGGAAATGGAGAATAGCAATTTGCTGGGCGGCCATTGGGATCTGTTGTTTTCACACCCGGTTTACTACGTGGACGAGCGCGCTGCCGGTACACCATTAATCACTGAACATCCTGAATATGGCAGGATGTATAACATTGGCAGCGTACAGGACATGATGACCATGGTGGAAGCTGAAAACATGATCATCTACATGCCCCATCCTCGCACCAAGGGCTCTACAGGTTATCCCGATGCAGTGGCTGACTAGCCTAAGTTTCTGATTGACAATTATCTCGGTGCCGTTTTGCTCTGGGTGATGGGTTTGGATCTGTCAGAAAAAAGACTGTCCGACTATCGCGTTATTCCCTTACTGGATGACATGAACAACTGGATAGCGGACACCGACCTGCCTTTAAAATCACTTATAGCCATCACGGAAACCTATTTCAAATCGCCCGGTGACGATATTTATGCCAACGGCCCGGTGACATACTTGAGATTGAATGAGTTACCGATAGGAAACGACTATTCGTCAATCATAAACACCTTGAAGGCAGGTGACTATTTTGTCAGCACCGGTGAAGTCTTGATCCCAAATCATTCACTTTCGGGATCCGGCAGTGAGGCATTGTTAACCGCGCAAGTGCAATGGACTTTTCCGCTGGATTTCGTGGAAGTTGTGTATGGAGATGGTTCCGTCACCAACTCGGTAGTAGTTTCGGCGACTGACCAGCTTCCCTTCAGTTCCCACCGCTTCGGAATTCCTTTCGATGCCAGCGGCCAGCGCTGGGTACGCTTCGCCGCATGGGACTCGGCTGGTAATGGCGCCATGACCATGCCGGTTCGGATACCTTAGTTACCAATTCTGTTCGATGACTCTGTCCACTGGCTCCAACACGGTTTGCAGCCGGAAGGCCTGGCGCTCCAACATGTCGAATTGATCACCGGGTTCCAGGAAGTAGAACTTGCCGCCGGAATCCAGCATGCGACCGTGATCGAAGATTGCGACATAACTCTGGCCTACCACTTCGAAACGATTTCCTCGAACCACGATAGCCGTGTTTTCATCGAGACCAATACCCAGCAGTTCCGGTTTTTCCTCGATAATCTCAATAAGATCAAAGTGTCGATTACGCCTTAGAAGGTGCTGGTCGATGGCAACATTCTTGATGAAACCTAGACCCTCTTCATGGTCACCCATCATGATGGTGTTGCCACTGGTATCTCCTCTCGCTAGATAAGACCCGAGAATTGTCGCACCTGCGGATGAACCACCAATTACACCGTCTCGGCTCAGTAGATCCCAAAGAGCATCATGAACTTTAGTATTTATGTAGGCGTCAGCTAGCCGCCATTGACGTCCACCCGTGAACCAGACGCCCCGTGCTTCCTGAATCGGCGCTGCAAAAGCATCGGTGTCAGCGACAGCAGGATCGTAGGTATGAAGCAGTGTGATATTGGTTAGTCCTGCATCTCGGAATTGTTGTAAACCTTGCCAAGACTGATCGTAATTTTCAGCACCTCCAGCGGTGGGTATCACTACGATAGGTGCGTCTGGGCCACCTGCCAGTTCTCCAAAGCGAACCAGAATACCCAAGTCTTGCATGCCACCACCGACGATCACTAGTGAGCCTCTTTCGGGGCCACTCGTTTGCGCCGTGGTGGTAACGGTGAAGAGACAAGCCCAGACAAAAACTGCCAATGCATTCATGATGATAATTCTTAAATACATAACAGGTAGTCCTTGGTTATTGTCGCAAACTAAAAGCCAGGTACTCTGATCCAGACGGAGGACCCATTCTTCCGCCTCCGGCTGCGATTACTACGAATTGCTGACCATCGATACTGTACATGGCCGGTGTAGAAAAACCAGCAGCGGGTAATTCATACTCCCATAATAACGAAGCATCTTGTGTACCATAAACTCGAAATTTACGATCGGGTGTCGCTGCAATAAAGATTAGACCTGACGCGGTCACCACCGGACCTCCATAGCTCTCTGCGCCGTAATTCAAATCTGGATGACTAGGATAGTTACCAAAATTTATTTGCCAGTCGATTTCTCCTGTGGCGAGGTCAATAGAATTAAGAGTTCCCCATGGGGGAGAGTTCCCTGGAAGATCTTCGTGGTCGCGGACTCGAATGTAGCCTGCGAAAGCATAATCTATTTCTGTACTTGGTTCGTTGGCCTCGTCTTGATTTGGGTTACGCAGATAGGAATTGATAGCGTTTATTTCTATCTGACTCAAGGTTTCGAAGGCTGGCATGCGACCGCGGCCCGATTCTAAAATCGCCCGTATTTCTGCAGTAGTTAGTCGATCTGCAATATCGGTCAGACTTGGCCCGATGTCGGTACCCGCCAGATCTTGCCCGTGACAGTCACCGCAATTATCTGCATAGACACCTTGGTTGCTGAAACCTACGGGGATCTCGTACAAACGAATGATGCCTCCGATTTCTTGTGCATTGAGAATTAATTTGTGCCCATCAGGGTCGTAAGCGGAACCGCCCCATTCAGCGCCACCATCAAAGGCTGGATAAAACAGAATCCCATCTAGTGTAGGGGGTGCCCAAGGACGCTGATCTAGCGGCGCAATTACACTCGTAACGTGATCAATGGCTTCCTGGTTGCGGGTGGTCATATCGAATTCTTGACGGGTGAAGGCCACTGAAGACACAGGTTGCGTTGGCGCAGCCTCTTCACCAGGCAAGCCACTCGGAAGAGCTTCGACTTCATAGACTTCATAAAGAGATTCGCCGGTGTCCCGGTTGAACAGGAAAAGGTGGCCAGACTTGGTAGTTACCGCAACACCGTCAATCAAAAAACCATTCCGGTCGAGTTGGACCAGGGTCGGTGGGGAAGGCAAATCTCTGTCCCATAAATCATGTCTAACAGTTTGATAATGCCAGCGATACGCACCAGTACGGGCGTCCAAAGCGATCAGACTATTGGCAAATAAATTGTCACCGCTGCGAGATGCGCCGTAGAAATCCGGTGTGGCAGAGCCTGTCGGCACGAACAACATAGCGCGCTCTTCATCCAGGGTCATTCCAGTCCAATTGTTAGCTCCGCCGGCGAGAGTTAGCGAACCTTCTTCCCAGGTTTCCGAACCAAGTCCGGCGGTGAGAGGTAAACTGTTAAAACGCCAAATTTCCGCGCCATCAAGTACACTAAACGCCCGGATCATCCCTGCATGGGAGGTGGAGCTTTCGCTAGTGGAAAAGCCCATGATCAATTTGTCCTCGAATACGATGCCAGGGACGCTAGTGAACAGTGGACCCACTTTCTCCGTCGGTCTGAGGTCCAACCGGCCATTGACCCCAAAAGTTGTGATCGGTTGTCCTGTTAGGGGATCGAGAGCAATTAATTCCCTGCCAGCTGCATAGAAGAGCCGAGTTTCTCCATTTCCTTCCCACCACATCAAACCACGTTGGGCAGCACCTTGTCCGC
>JAKUTG010000156.1:0-5428 GCA_022447905.1 Pseudomonadales bacterium
TATGGAACATTATACAAGAATCAACGTTTTTTTATAAACAGATGCAAAAGACTAATTAATCTGTTATTAAGCAAGTGATGGAGACTAAATTGTATAAAAAGGTATATTTTTTATCGCTCATAGGCATTTTGGTCTTTATGGGATGCAATAGCATCAAGCAAACTTCAAAGACCAATTCTCATGGTGAGAACAATAATTTCTCCCCAGGTGGAGCCGATCGCGGTCAACCTACTTACTTCCAGCCAAGGCGAAACCGCTTCACATTCGAAGTCACCGTGCCTGCGGATTGGGGTGACCGGGAACTGGTATGGACGCTCAATGTAAACGGTATTGAACGCAAGACTTACGCTACACTTAAACAAGATTACTTGGTAGACAACATGGTAATCGCTTCAGAAACTGGTTCGCTTGGAGCGGGTACCAGCAGCCCTGAATCTCGATCCAACCTGCCACCTGTTATTACATTGCTGGGTGACAGTGTACGCGTAACCCAAGTCGGTAAACCTATAGAACTGAAAGCAAACATCTGGGATGACGGGCTTCCTAATCGTCGTCGTGAAACGACCAATACATCTGACGAACTTCAGCGTCGCATGTTACGTCCGCCTTTTCGTGTCACGGTTGGTAAGGTTAATGGCCTGTTCCTGTCTTGGAACCTTTATCGTGGCGATGCCAATGTAGTTATCGATCCTCCTCTACCCAAATCGTGGGAAGACACACGCACCTCCGCCAACTCTCCCTGGGGACCTCTGTGGTTGCCACCGGAGGTTCCTGAAGATGGCAACTATAACGTTACAGTCACGTTTGATAAACCAGGAAGTTACGTTCTATGGGGCCGAGCTGACGATGGAGGTCTCTACCACGATACTTATGTTACCGTTCACGTGAGCGAGTAAAAACAAGATATAAAAATCGAGCACAGCACGCTCGAGTCTTTCGTAGGTGTAATGTCACTATTTTTATTTATTTGACTGATCGGTATCCGACCTTTGGTCTTTAAGATCAATTGTAAATGGGGGGTCGTATTTCGGAGGGTCCCTGTCGATAATAATTTGCGTCTGCGGTGACGCTACCTGCCGGATTGAAGGATCACCATGCCGCATTTGCATTAACATCTCTTCCGCTTCTTTGGTCACTGAAGGTGACTCGGCGTCAGGACCGAAAGCAAAAGAAAAACTACCCCGTACTAACTGATCATTTTCTGAAAGTATCGCCCAATCTGCTGTGTAATACGTCGCCTGGGGTAATTGCGGAAGATCCCATGCAAATGTCTCTGCAGCGTCAGGATCGTAGCGAAAACTAATATCTACCCAGTCGCGATGCTCATCTCGTAGGGTGAGCTTTACCAAGCGAACCCGAGTTGGGAAAGCGAACAAAAGCTTATCAGGGGCCGAATCCAGCACCGAATCATCATTAGGGATGGTTTCAGTTTTGGCTGCAATTCCTGTAATATCCGCTCGTTGCGAATGCATGGCGTGCTGCGCAGATGACCAGCCGCTTAAAACCAATCCTAAACCCGCCAGCATAGCCTTTAGTTTAATACCTGTTTTCAAATCCTTCGCTCGCTACGTTAAGGTGCCTGTGTACTTTCACTAGACTCGAAGAATAACATAGAAAGGGATTATTTAGAGTACTCAGTTCAGAGAGGGATCCTTCAGAAAATGCAGGAATCAGACCTATTTCCCATTTTAAAACAGCTGGAAGAAAGCCAAAGTAATACCACATCGTTTGGAGACAACTGGTCGCAGGGTCGCTCAGCTTTTGGTGGCATTGCGGCCGCCTTTGCTGTGACCGGTATGCGAAAACTCCTTAACTCTCATCAACCCATGCGTTCACTGATGGTTTCTTTCATAGCCCCGGTACCGCCTGGTGAAGTACGGGTTGATGCGACAATTCTGCGTCAAGGCAAAAACGTCACTCAAATGAACGCTAATTTGATCTGTAACAAAGCTGTTTGCCTACAAGCCATGGGGGTATTTGGCAGCCCTCGACAAGGTATAAACGTACCACCAACCCGGAATCTCAGTCCCTCGCCGCGAGAACAAGGGCTTTCTTTTACAGAACACGCCAAAGGTTCTACTGGATTTTTACGTTATTTTGAAGGTTATTGGATGGACGGCAATGCCCCATTTTCGGGACGCCAAAGTCGGAATATGGCACTTTGGGTAAGGCACCGGACAGATCTTAGTGATCTACCTACCGAAAAATTGGTCACCATTGCCGACATACCTCCACCGGTTATTCTCACCCATTTTGACAAACCTCCGGTGCCATCTAGCTCCCTGACCTGGTCACTGGAATTCGTGGTACCACCAGAAACGATAAAATCTGAGTGGTTTTACCTAGAATTTACAGTCGAAGCCGCGTCCGCCGGCTATACACAACAATCTGGCAAGATTTTTGATGAATCCGGGCAGCTCTGTGCACTCTCCCGCCAATGTATGGCCTATTTCACGCCAGCGGACTAGCCGCGCCAGGCAAAGAACTTTCCAGAAACATATTGCTCCGTAGTCGGAGTTCTTGAGTGATGCGATCCAGGATTTATCTCTAATAATTCCTACGAGGTTCCGATATGGTCGGCTGTGGATCGAGTAGAAACTTTACCGAAACTTGAATCCCTGCTCTTCCAGAAATCCTTTCATGTGGGGCCGGGATTTTTCCGAGAGCAGAGATGCCACCTGCTCTGACCAGCTGATTTCATGGCCTCCCCCGGTGCGGGACCGATAATATTCGCGAATTTGTTGATCATACTCAGTAATGACTTCACGATCGCCAGTGTCGTTGTACACTTCCTCTTTCAGAATTACCGATACCGGTAGTCGAGGTTTGATCTCCGAATTCTGATCCGGATATCCCAGACATAATCCAAACACAGGATAGACCCCTTTGGGTAGTCGCAATAATTCCGATACTGCTCCCGGATTATTGCGAATACCACCGATGTAGCAAATCCCTAATCCTTCAGATTCAGCCGCAGTCACAATATTCTGTGCCATTAATGCTACATCTACTGTAGCAATGATGAAATGTTCGGTGTAATCACCCTCAAAAGATTTGTCATACTCTTCACAGTAATTGCCAGCACGCTTTAGGTCAGCACAAAAGACCATGAACTCTGCCGAAGTGACAACATGAGATTGGCCACCTGCTATCTCCGCGATTTGCTGCCGGGTCTCTGCGTTGACGATCCGCACAATGGTTGATCCCTGCAGAAAGCTTGACGTAGCCGCCGCCTGTCCTGCTTTGACCAAGTCTTCAAATAATTCAGACTTAATCGGCTGATCGGTAAACTTACGAATGCTGCGATGTGACTTCAGTAACTCAATCACCGAACTCATGATTTTGTTTCCTTATACTGTGACAGCTTTTTTTGATTCACTCGATATCTGTGAGGTGATCAAGAAAGGCAGGGACTACGTCGTTAGCCAAGTTTGATTCTGCATTTAACAACATTACCATACCAATATTAGCATCGGGCACGAAAACCATTTCCGAACGGTAGCCTCTGACACCCCCACCGTGGTGGACTGCTCGTAAGCCCTTGTAATTGAATACCCGCCAACCGATTGCATAATATGCTTTTTCCAGCCCAGACCAGCGATTAAAGTAATTGCCATAAGGGGTAGAAATAACCGGTTCATGTAACTCTGCAAGGAAATCTTTCGACAAGATGTGCGGGAAAGCACCCAGATTGGCGCGAATCCAAATACCCATATCAAAAATACTGGCATTAATTCCTGATGCCGGAGCCACCGAATAGTAAGCCGGATTTGTGGTAGTCGCCCGCCAGTTACCCCTCACCAGCCGATGCGGAGCGGTCACGTTCGAGCTATTTATGTACGGCTCCATGCCGACACTAGCGGTGGTCATACCAAGAGGCTTAAAAATCTGTTGGTGCAGGTATTTTTCATAGCTGTCACCCGTGCTCTCTTCCACAACATCAGCCACAAGTGAAAAAACCACATTTTGATAGCTATAACATTGCCCCGGGAAACATACGGTGGGTATCTGGTGGAATTTCTCCTTTATTTTTTGGTAGATAACGCCATCGTCTAGCATGTTGGAATAGGAATGGGGCATCAGCCCCGTCGTCTGGCTGACAATGTGCTTAAGCGTAATTGCCTCCGATGAAGTTCCTTCGCCTAATCCCATGTTAGGAAACAGGCCGTTAATACGCATATCCCAACCCTGCAAGTTCTGATTCACTAACAGACCAGCCACGGTACCAGCAAATGTTTTCGATATCGAAGCAATGCGGAAAACTGAATCAACATTAACTGGATCTCCAGCGATAACTTTTCTCACACCCCAGGTTTCCAACTGCATAATCCCTTCTCTCGACACAATGGCTAGCGCAGAGCCAGGTATATCCTTTTCTACTGTGTTTTCCTCCAACCAAGCAACGAAATTCCTAAAATCATAGTTATAAAGGATCGGCAGGTTGTCGTCATCGGCCTTGAGCATACCCGGCAGAAACGAGAGGCAGATCACAAATCCATGCGCGATCATAATGATGTTTTTGCAAAGAGAAAAAATCACGGGGAAATTCTGTCAATGATTACCAGGGCAACGCGTTGTTTCGGACTGATATTCTGATAAATCGATTAGCCTTCGGAAATTTTTATGCATTACCCTGTTGACGGCGCGTCCTTGTTAATTTGTTCGTATTCAAAAAATCCAAGCCTGAATTATATAGGAAATCGTTATTGAGCATTAGTTCCGATTTACCAGCAAAAAAGGCTAACTTACTGTTCATTACGTCGGCCAATATAAGGTACTTTTTAGGGGAGCAAGCAACGAAGGACTGAGGTCTGTTAAAAATTTAATTTATTGAGTCAGAAGAATGATCTACCATGAAATACTCAAGGAGAGGTTTTAACTCTAATGACCTGCTGGCCCAACAATAGTCGATAAGTAAGAAGCCGTTATTAGAAGCAGTGTGACCGCGACCATTTCAACCCGGATAGAGCGGCGCAATCGTAAAGCACTAGCATTGTTCACTATGGCAGGAACCAAGACCAGCTTGTTTATTACTGCCACACTCAAGGTCACCAATACCAGCAATAATTTCAATAAGAACACCCGACCATATGGTGTTGTATAGAGCTCAGCAGGATTATCCAATAATTCCAGCAACATCAACGCACCGGCACCGACAAGTATAATAACTATTCCCAAGGCATTGTCGCCAAATTGTTGCATCAGTTTCTGCAACAAATTCAGCCCGGTAGAGTTGGTCAGAAGTAGTAAGGGGAACAACGATCCTGTCCAGGCAGAAAAAGCATACAGGTGAAACACGACAGCTGTGCGGGCAATTCCAGTCAATACTGAGACATGTCCGGCTTTAGTAAAGCTGAAAGCTACCAGCAGAAAAGCAATTCCATGGACACCTAGCAGCAAGCGGTAAAAGGATTGTTGGGGCAATCGG
>JAKUTG010000157.1:0-5667 GCA_022447905.1 Pseudomonadales bacterium
TCGTTATAAATCGCTTCTTCAGTGGCTTCCGCTGTGGCCGCGAACAGTGTTGACATTGAGTCATTAACCAATACTTCAGTTACAACCGGTTCGTCACTTGTTCTGGGCTTGCGCACGGCCGGGTGGGTCGAGAAGGCGATAACATAATCACCGGAACCATTACTCGCGAATGAGCCGGTACGGCTCAGCCCCATGATAGCTCGCAATCCCAGCCGGTCGAGGCTGCGGGCATTCAGCGGTGCGTCGGTGGCAACTACGATCATAATAGATACGTCTTCGCCATCACCATCACCGCTTTCACGCAGTTGCTCTCGATAGGAATAAGTTCCTAATTCGCGCCCAACCGGTGCACCATTGATTGTCATGATACCCCCAAAGTTGGTTTGCACGAGCACGCCCACTGTATATCCACCTAACCCTTCGGGTAACACCCTTGAACTGGTGCCGATACCGCCTTTCCAACCGAAAGCCTGAGTCCCGGTACCTGCTCCCACACTGCCTTCTTGCACAGGACCATTGGAAGCTTTTTCCAAGGCTTCAAATACGTCTTCACGTTGGACGGGGTCGGCCCACATATTGTTGACTCTTGAATCGTTGGTCTCTCCGACAATTGGATTGACTGTATGTTCACCCATGCCAGGTTGTAGGTACACCCATTCTTTTAATGCATTAGCGGCACTCCAGACACACAGTGTGCAGGTAAGCAGTATCGGGGTTTCGATTTCACCGAATTCCCGCACCTGAGTTTCGCCGATCAATTTACCGTAGCCATTACCGACATGAATCCAGGCAGGAATGGGGTTGGTGTAGAGATTACCGGGGGCAGGAATAATAGCGGTGACACCTGTACGTATATCTTCACTACGGATTACCGTCGAATGGCCAACTCGAACCCCATTAACGTCTGTTATGGCATTTAAGCTACCCGTTTCAAAGATCCCAACAACCAATCCGATTTCCCGCGCCCGCGGCCGGTTATCGTCAGTCTGGGTAAATGCTTCAGCTGTCATTAGGCCTATAAGGAACAAGGAGAAGAGAACTTGACGAGACATATTGCCGCTCCAGGCTAAAATTTGTATACAACCGATGAGCAGATAGTAAAGCGCCGTAGATGTTGGGACAAATAGTTTTTGGTTCTAGAAAATAAACAAACCATAGCAGGCCCCGTAACTTGTTACTTAGTTTGACAATGTATGGAGAAAATACTGTCTTTGTGGTCATATCCCAGGGTTAACATCCAGGCAAGCGGCCGATAACCCCACTATCAACTAGCAGTCATTTGTATTATGAAGCTGAAGTACCTCAAGCAATACTTTTCTCCCCTGTGTTTTTTAGCTTTGACCTGTTTCCCCCTTCAGGTCCTTGGCCAGATTTCAGAAGACGAAGCGACGGTTACCTATCCAAACAGTTACTTTGCCGAGTATGGCTCTGTGTCTGCTAAGGATATGCTCGATCGTATCCCCGGGGTTGGCTCGACGACCGGTGGCGGTTCCAGCTCCAGCGGGGGATTCCGCGGTGGTGGTGGTGGGGGTGGCGGTCGCGGTTTTGGCAGCGGTAGCAGTTCAAGTGAGATCCTTATTAATGGAAAGCGAACTGCAGGTAAAAATAACCAGACCAGTGGAATTCTGAATCGCATCACGGCCGATCAGGTGGACTATATCCAGATTATTCGAGGGACATCAGGAGAATTGGACGTACGCGGTACCGGTCAGGTTGTAAATATCGTTACCTTTGAAGAAGTGTCGGATTCCTCGCTTCAGTACCAGATTAATGCAGACCACCAGGACGATGGACATACTCAACCTGGAGCCAATCTGTCTTACACCAATCGCATCGGAGGCCTGGATCTGGTACTCAGTGCCGTTGCCGAGCCGCGCTACGGTCATGAGGAGAGTAAAGAAGACAGTGTTCTCGGGAATTTATCGCCAAACGACAGAGTCATAGAAGAGCGTACTACGCAACAAACCAGCTATGAATATACGGCGAACCTCGGTTATGAGTTCAGCGAGCGAACCAGTGCACGCTTCAATGCGCTGTATTCCCAGAACGACAACCCGACTGAGGTGGAACGATCAACCACTGATTTCACTGAGCAGCCCAACCTAATACTGAACCAGTTTGAAGATGTTCCGGGTGAGCAGGATAACTGGGAAATCGGTGGTGACTTTGAGACATTCTTTGATAATGGCGACCGGTTCAAGGTTTTATTTGTTTTAAACCAGGACAACCGAGACTCCATTCGTGAACGTTTTGATATATTCAATGATGGCAGCTCCGACAAGAACCTGTTTCTGAAATCGGGTAGCGTCACCGAAGAGGAAATTGTTCGTAGTTCTTACACAATGGACATATTTACGGGGCAGGATATTGAATTTGGCGCAGAGCGAGCAGTGACTACACTTGATTCGAATCTTGCCTTGGGCATGCTAAGAGCTAACGGAACACCGTCACCGGCCTTTGGGGGATTAGTGCCCATACCGGTAAATAATGCTAATTCAACGGTGGAGGAGACTCGTTATGAGCCGTTCCTGATTCATAACTGGATTATTAATTCTCGCATGTCGCTGGAATCTCATGTGCTTTACGAATATTCAGAAATCGAACAAAAAGGAGACGTGTATAACAAGCGCGACTTTGATTTTATAAAACCAAAAGTGGATTTCCGCTACGACATTACACCTTCCTTGCAATTAAGAGGTTCTGTGGAAAAGGTAGTCCGTCAATTACGCTTTAGTGATTTTGTGGCAGCCACAGATGATCAGGATGAAGACTCCAATACCTTTGCTGGCAACGCTAATTTACGCCAGGAATGGTTTTGGAAGTATGACTTCAATGCCGAATACCGCTTGCCCAACGACGCTGGGGTGGTCGATGCCAATTTGTTCTACCATGATCATCATGATGTGATTGAGAAAATTGACGTATCCCCTTCAGAGGACGATCTGAAATCTGCCAATGGCAATATTGGTGACGGCAAGATGTATGGCCTACGTCTCAATGCCAGCGTGAGAATGCAGATGATCGACATGCCCAACCTGCTGGTATCTTCTGGTTGGAGTGTGCGCGATTCGGAGATTGAAGATCCTTTTACCGGTATTGATCGGCGATTTGCGCATTTTGGCAGGGGACGGTGGTCACTTAGTTTTCGTCATGACATTCCACAATGGAGCCTGAACTGGGGTGGTAGCTGGAGTAACCGATTCGATGGCAATGAGAAAATTTATGACATTGATGACGTGCTGGATTTGCGGGGTGACCCGAGTACGTCCGTGTTCGCAGAATGGATCAGCCCGAACGGGACCAGCTGGCGTTTCGATGCGCGTGGCCTGGGTTCCAACAACCAATGTCGCGAGAGAACTCGATTCGTGGGTCGGCTTTCGGCTGGTATCCTCGAGGAAATCGAGAATCGTTGCAGTACGCGTGGTGTGACTACCTCACTGAAAATCACCGGGACATTCTAGTCTATCCTGAGAATATGCGTACCCGCATTTTACGCAGGGCCGTCCTCAAATCCCTGGTGCAGAAACGTGGTTTTGCTGATGATCTTTCAGCCCTTATTTACCGGGCAATTGATGTTAACCCCGCCTTGCAATCCTTATGCGTATCTCGACTGCTGATAATATGGTCTCTTGTGGCTCTGGACTCCGGACACCAAGCTGATTATGATTTAAACATCCTATCTGTTTGCAACGGAGGTTTTAGAGATGCCAACTAAGAAAAAATTCGCGACCAAACTTTCCTTCACTTTAATTCCTCTATTGCTATTTAGTATTACTGGTGCCCAGGAATTCTATGTGCATCCCGCAACACAGGATCCTGCGGTACTGGTTACCCTGGACACACTGAAGGAATGGGAAGACGAACTGTCCAACTGGGGACGCTGGGGTCCCGATGATCAGCGTGGCACGCTCAATCTTATTACGCCGGAAAAGACGAAACAGGCAGCAACATTGGTGCAGGAAGGGACGACTGTAACCTTGCAGCATTTCGTTATCGAGGAGAAAACGATTGACAGCCAGGCTTTTGGTCCTTATGACCACTGGATGAGCCGACTCGATCCGGTCACAGGTGAACCCAGTTTTGCCCTGGACGAGATTCAATTCTCTTTACATGACGGTATGCTTTCCCACCTTGATGCACTCTGTCATTATCGTACCGAGATCGATGGCAGGTACATCATTTTCAACGGTTATCCACAAAACCTCACAGCCAGTGGATGTGATGACCTGGCTGTTGACAAGATGGGTACATCCTATATCACGCGCGGAGTATTGGTGGATATTCCACTTATGCGCGGTGTCGATTACCTTGACCCGAGTACGCCGATCTTTGTGGAGGATTTGGAAGCCTGGGAAGAATTTGCCGGGGTTAAGATAGAGAGTGGAGATGCGCTTTTCGTGCGAACTGGTCGCTGGCAAAAGCGGGATACGGAAGGTCCCTGGCGTTATGGACAGGGAGGAGCGGGTTTACATGCTTCCGTACTTCCCTGGTTGAGAGAACGGGACGTAGCAATCCTGGTAGGTGATGCTGTCAACGACGTCCAGCCTTCCGGGGTAGCAGGTATAAATCGACCTATCCACCAGCTAACCCAGGTAAACTTGGGGTTGCCTATCGTGGATAACGGGTATCTGCAAGATGTAGCCGAAGTGGCGAAGCGCTTGCAACGCTGGGAATTCATGACCTCGATCCAGATCAATCCTATAAAAGGAGGCACAGCAAGTCCCTTTAACGCTAATGCCACGTTTTGATGAGGCCACCACGACCAAAATTTATTGTGGTAATCGACACAAGAAAAAAAGGCGACCGAGGGTCGCCTTTTTCTTTTTTCTGCCATTCCTGTCCGGCTTAAAATACCCTGCGCGGATACAGAACTTTCACATAATAAGGATCGCCTAGTAAGAGTATTGCACCTCCAATCCATACAGCCTTGGTACCGTTGTACCAGAGGTGTGGCGGAAGAACTCGGCTTCGCCTTGACGAAGAACTTGCAGGTTAGCGATATCGTCAAATACGTTGTTGACAAAAGCACTGACTGTCCAGTTGGAATCTGCAGACGTCCAGTTAGCACGAAGATCCAATCTGTCATAGGCTTCTGCTTTTTCTGTCTCTCTCTCGAACGGAGAGAAATAAACTTCACTGGTCCAACTGTAAATGCCGACAAATTCTACCAGAGAACCGCCGCTTAGAGGCACTGCGTACATGCCCCAGGCGGTGAGTTTACTCTCTGGTACCTGTAACAACTGATTACCCTTAATATCTTCAACCAATGATTCGAAATTTGGAAACAATGATTCTGGCATGTCTCGACGAGAGGGTTCGGATATTAGCAGGGTTTGGTCGTACTCATTTGGCGTGAAACTGAAGTTGCCACCAACTGTCAGGTCGTCATTCACTAACCACAGTAATTCCGCTTCGGCACCTCTTATTTCTGCGCCAGGTGCCGGCATTACTGAGGTAGTTGTACCACGTATGCTGCTCACTTCGGTTGCTACCGTATGAATATCTTCGTAGTCATACACGAAAAAAGACCCATTCAATTGCAAAGTGTTATCCAGCCATTGGGTTTTGTAGCCAATTTCGTATGAAATCAACGTTTCCGGGTCATAGGTGGCGGTGTTGCTGAAGAAAACCAGGTTAAAACCGCCAGCGCGATAACCTTGAGTAACC
>JAKUTG010000158.1:0-5608 GCA_022447905.1 Pseudomonadales bacterium
GCTTCGCTGGGTGCGAAAGTTGGCATTGTTAGTCGCAAGGAGGAGAACCTGAAGGCGGCAGTGGAAGCTTTTAAGAATGACGATGGTTTAGATGTGCTGTGGCGGGTTGGCGACGTCCGTGTTCCGGACTTGATTAAAGAAGTCGTAGAAGAATTGGCCGGAGAAATGGGGGGTCTGGATATTCTTGTCTGCAATGCAGCAGGTAACTTTATCTGTCCCACCGAGGAGTTATCAGCCAACGGTTGGCGTACCGTAATCGACATTGATCTAAATGGTACCTTTAATTG
This sequence comes from Pseudomonadales bacterium, assembly GCA_022447905.1. GTDB lineage: Bacteria > Pseudomonadota > Gammaproteobacteria > Pseudomonadales > Pseudohongiellaceae > UBA9145. The sequence goes on from JAKUTG010000158.1 coordinate 288, forward strand.
TTGCCAGGCAGCGTTACCTTTTTTGAAAGAGGCCAAGGACGGAGGCCGTATCGTTTCCATCAGCACGACTGGAGCTAACCATGGCTGGCCTACGGCTGCCCACGCCGGTGCCGCTAAGGCAGGAATCCAGAATCTCATGAAGTCACTGGCTGTGGAGTGGGGTGGTTTCGGGATTCGTACAAATTGGATTTCACCGGGCCCAATAGAAGGCACAGAAGGGGTTGATCGTCTTATCATTGCTCAGGGGCTCGCAGACAAGCTAAAGAAAAATATTCCACTTGGCACTTTTGGAGAAGGGGACGATATTGCCAATGCGGTGGTTTACCTGGTCTCGGATGCCGGCAAATATGTATCCGGTGCGGAGCTGGTGGTAGACGGTGGTGGACAATGGAAGCGCGGGTACGCTTAATGGCACTGATATATCGAACTGGACTTTATGTTGCAACGCTGGTTGCAATCTTTCTTTCGGCTGTAACGAACGCACAACCGAATCCTTACCAGCGCGTTGAGGCTCCCAATCCTCCTCTTCACCTGAACGATGGTCGATGGGGCGAAATGATTCAGGTTCGAGTAGGCCCAAGGGAGAATGTCTACGTCTACCACCGCTGTTTTAAAGTTGTGTTGGGAGACCCTAATGTAGCGCCCGGACATTCCGATGGATTGACCGCTAACTGCCTGGGGCGTTGGTCTGGTTATCCACCAATTCTCAAGTTTTCGCCTGAAGGAGAATTCCTCGCAGGGTTTGGTACCGGACTCGTCGGCAGGCCACATGGATTCAATGTCGATCATGAGGGAAATATGTGGATAACCGACGTGGCGCTTATTCCCGAAGAAATGGGCGGAGTTGTTCACAAATTAAACCCGTCCGGGGACTTGGTTATGACCCTGGGGAAGCCCGGGGTGGTGGGACAGGATCGCGAGACCTTTAATCGCCCGGCCAGCGTAGCGGTTGGTGAAAACGGCGATATCTTTGTTGCAGATGGTGAGGGGCCAAATAACCGAATCGTAAAGTTTGCGCCCGATGGAACCTATCTTATGGAATGGGGGAATAGCGGGTCTGGCCCGGGAGAGTTCAGTACACCTCATGATCTTGCAATCGATTCCGAGGGACGGCTGTTTGTCGGTGATCGTGGCAACAGTCGTATCCAGATCTTTAACCCAGATGGTACTTACGTGGACGAATGGACTCACTTTGGTCGCCCCAGCGGAATCTTCATCAATCGGGCAACCGATACGCTTTATGCCACTGACTCTACCTCCAACTCAAGCACCAATTCCGGAGTGAGGAGAGGTATTTATATAGGCAGTGCGCAAACAGGTGAGCTGCAGTACTTCATTCCTGACCCCGATCTGGAACTGGCGGACCAGACACGTATCTCCGGTGCCTCTGGCATTAGCTCGAGCGCCGATGATACTGTTATTTACGCCGCTGACGTTGCTCCCTGGCAATTACGCAAGTACGTCAGGCGATAGTCAGCGATCGTAATTATCGCAAGCGTTACTATCCGTGCAGTTAAAGAAAGACAACCAGAGGTTTCTACGGATTATAGGAAAGGCAAGGCAATGGCTATAGCCAACGTGGCTACTAGCCTGTATGAACAATCCAAGAACGGTAATATCCATGCGGCTAAGTTTTACCTAAAAACTCAAGCCGGGTGGAGGGAAGACGCACCTGTAGAGTTATATCAGCCTGATGATGACCGGACATGGAAGATTCAAATCATGCGAGCCAAGGAAGATGGCACGACTGAACCATCACCAACTGGTCGTGTTCTAGAATTAGAGAGTGATTAAGGCTTGGAAGATTCCTATGAAAATTACTCGAAAAGAAGTTCTTCAGGCTTCCTAGTGGATAACATCTCATCATATTGACCATCTACGAATTGCCAAAACCCTTCTTGGTAAAACTCAAATGTCGTTCTGCCACACGGCGTAGTTCACCTGGCCCTCAAGCCCGGCCGTACGTGGACCGGAGATGGCCGCGTATTCCGGCGAGCTGATCATCTGTAACATGATCTGTGGTGAAGGGTATTCCGCCAGGGCGATAGCATCCCAGTCGGCATCGCCGTAAACACACATCGCCGTCTGACTGCTGAACAGCACTCTGGCGCCGACGCTCGCCAGCAGCGGGCGCACAGCGGCACCGTAGCGAGCGTATTGCAGGGCGCCACCGCCAGCTTTGAACTTCAGCAGGTTCACCATGACTACGGGTCTGGCGGGCAAGGCCATGAAAGCTTCGACCTGTTCCGGCGTGGGTTCCATGGCATTGATTTCTACCGTGTGGGCATTCGCGCCCTGGCTGATTCCAAGCCCGGCCAATGCAGTCAGCCCGGCGGTGGAAGCGCTTTTTCCGAGAAAATGTCGCCTGTTAAGGGTATTGTCTTTATCACTCATGCTGAATCATCCTATTTGTTTGCTAATGCTAAACCGGTATTTAGTATTAGTCCCTCAGTAATAGCAACTGGGACAGTTAAACTGATTTTTTTTCAAATTAGCTTTTATGTATGGGGTTGGCAACTGTAATTATTAGGGGAGATGGCACGATTGAACCCACTGACCACGTTGTAGAACCTATGCTACAAACCTCCTCTTAGCGGGCGTAGACATCGTTGCGGTCAAGACTCTAATGAACCACGCCAATATCGCTACAACAGCCGAATACATCACGCACAACGATGAATATCTGAAAAAAGTAGTAATGAACGTGTAGGGCGGATGTACCCGCCTACCCGTCAGTTCAAAAGGTACCACGTACTTTCAATGCCAATACTGTCCCGGTATCCCAACAGGACTTTTCGAGTTCCCGCAGCCCGCCATCGCCAACCGATCGATTCTCGAATCGGTCTCTGCTTCGACAGCGAACGAATTCGTCGCGGGCTTCGAACCGATAAGTCAATCCTCCCCAACCCTGCATCTCGACCCAACTGAAATACGAATTGCTGCCTTCGTACTCCTCGTTCTTGTCGATGTCATAAGTAATATTGTTTCCATCGAAACGATTCCTGACGCTAAAACCCCAGTTCATATTGCGTGACGGGATATCGTGACGGAGCCCAATATTGAACTCTCCCCTACCCCCGCGAGACAGCCGCCTCTTCATGCCAGTGAAGGGGTCGGTGACTTCGGAATCTTCAAGCTCGAGGCCTGTTGTCACTAACATGTTGGGTTGACCCAGGAATCCCAGTCTTAAGCTTCCATCGATTTTGAGCCCATACCGTTCACCGTCGCCGATATTGCCGTTCGCGGACAGTACATCATCCTCAGTTGAAACATCGACTTTCTCTATTACATCTTCGAGATCGTGATAGAACAGATTGGTATTGATTACGCCGCTATCATTGGGCAGACGGTATTCCAGGTTTGCCTCGTAGCGCCAGGATTTTTCCTGCTCCAGGTCCGGGTTGCCTTCCAGTTGGTTCCGATCGTCATCGCTACCACGATTGGTCTCAGCGCTGGTGGTGTAATCCCCAAAACTCAGCTGTGACACGTCTTTTTCGATAGTCGTGCGAAACTGCAGGCTTGGGGTGATATCAAAGCGGTAGTCTATCTTTGGACGAACGAAATCGAAGTCGCGAGACTGGGAAATATCCCCGCTCTGCTTGATAGTGCTGTCTTCGAAAAGCAGCGTACTTTCCAGTGACATGCGATTATTGAGTTGCCAATTGTGCACGGCGAAGTACTCATAACGCATTTCCTCTACCGCACCGTTAGCATCAGTCACGGGTGACAAACCGCCAAATCGATCTGATATCTCATCCCCGGTTAACAGACCGAGTTGCAGGGAAGTATCCAGTATAGTCTGGGCGCGCTCGACGCCGACTTCCAGTGACTGGGTATCGAAGACGTCAAACGTGTAGGAGGTTCTTACTATACGTTCCTTGGTGAGTTCCGATGATGAGAGGAAAAGAGTCTTGGTGCGATCGGAGCTGTCGACGTCATAGCGCTCGCGAACGAACAGATCATTTTTTTCGTTGACAATAAAGATCGTCTTGAAACGACTGCCGTTTGAGAAAATATGCTCGTAATCGCCACCGACTTCCCAGGTTTCACTGTCGCTCGGTAAATCTTCGAACTGCAGGCTTAGCACCGGATTCTCAAACTTGTCATCCACGATAATGCGATTCAACTCGGTGTCCTGGTTGTCTTCAGACCACTGCAGGTTTAGATGCACCAGATCCCGTTCTGAAAATTCGTAACCGAAATTACCGACCAGGGTTAACGGCGAGGCTTCCTGTGTGGTTTCTTTTTGAAGCCGGTCATTTGGCGAACCGTCAGGAAATACACTGTGTTCGCTGCTTCTGTTTAATTGGTATTGCGGCTCACGCTCACCAGTTACAAAATAATCAAGAGCACCTCGCTGGCCGGACAGAGATACCCTGACCCCGGGTGTATAAGTGCCGTCCCAAGAACGATCTGCGTTGAGCTCGTAGGCGATGGTCGAACTGGATTCTGCGTCCAGCATCACGATATTGATGACCTGGCCGCCGCCACGCACGTCGAGATCACCAGAGGTGCCCCGTATTATTTCGATATATTCAACTTGAGAGGCGGGGATACGGCTGAGCTGATCGTTTCCTTCATTTTCTTTACCTGCAATACGCCGACCATTGATCAGTACCTGGTCTCCCCCCGCGCCCAAGCCGCGGCGATTGGAGCCCCGTGAACTACCCGGGCCGCCACCACCCCCCGGCCCACCACGTGCAACATTAATACCGGGAATGCGGTCCAGCATGTCGCTTACAGAATGGGGATCAAAATCGGCAAAGTAAGTGGCAGGGTAGGTGGCTGTGGAGTCCTGGTCGGTTGAAGGTAACCCGTCCTGGGCAAGGGAGACATTGGCAGCAACAGCAAACCCTAGCGCCACGAGTAGGCTGAAGAAACGCGAAATTTTCTGAGAGATTCGGCACGGAATAAGGGAGACGGAGGGATTAATTTTTGTACAGACAACATAATTATTCAATTTTTAATCCCTCCGTCCCTAAATCTGTATCAAAGCATTGATGTTTATCTTGTTCATATCGTTCTCCCAATGTTAGGAATGTGGTAATCTTTTCTATTATTAATACTTGAATTATTACTACTCAGAAAGCTGAAAATCCATTTTTTTTCAGATTTTTATTCAAATTAGCTTTTAAGTATGGGGTTGGCAACTGTAATTATTAAGACAGGGGAAAAGGCTCCCCCGACCCTTATAGGCAGGGTCACCCATAAATGAATTTTAGGAGGTGTATCATCGGGGCTATGAGGGGTAAATCAGAGAAACCCTCCGTAAGCCTTGTATTAGCTGGTTTATCGACTCCCCCCCCCTGGGCACCATTTAC
>JAKUTG010000159.1:0-5563 GCA_022447905.1 Pseudomonadales bacterium
TACGCCAGCCGTCGCCCTCGCGCACCGCGGTTGTTTCAATATGGGTGGCATCTGAACCGTGATTCGGCTCGGTAATGCCGAAGGCAAATCTGCGTTTGGCCTCCAACATCAAGGGCAGCCATTCTTCCTGTTGCGCTTCGGTACCATAGGCAAGCATTAACAGTAGGCCGACATTGTTACCGACGATGGAATGCTCATTCTGTAGATCGTTATGCAGGCCTAAACCCTTGGAGGCAAAGTGTTCCCGGATAATCGCCATGCCCAGATTACTGCCATTCTTGCCGCCGTACTCCGCTGGCAGAGGATAGCGATAATGCCCGGCGGCATCGGCCCGCTTTTTGGCTTCGGCCAGCAGTGCTTCCCATTGCTCATTAGGCAGGCCGTCCTTGTCCCAATCGGTCCGCGCATCCTCACGGCGGTGATCGAAAAAACGGATATTGTCGTTTTCCTGCTCCAGGGGTTTGATTTCCTGCTCGATGAATTCATCCAGCTCTTGCAGATAATCTTGCAGGTCCTGTGGTATATCGAAGTTCATGACGATTCCTGTCGGTAGAGGCTATTGAGATGAGTGGGCGCAGGGTTAACATACCGCAGTTTTATCATTGCTGTCTCTTGGCGATAAAATTGAGGTCAGGGTAAATACGCGCAGAGATATCATGACTACAATCAACTCAGTGCGACCCATTGCTGGGCCACCATACATACAAGTAAGGAGTAGTGCTTTTTTTATTCTTCAAATCTACCACATCCTTCGAGCAGATTAGTAATACATAGATAGTAGGAGTCCCAACTGGTGAAAGGAGGGGTGCCCCGGGGGTGGGGTCGGCTAGGGAGCGAATATAGAAAGCTAGGGGTGGGGGTCAAACACTAGGGTGACAAAAACATTTGGGGGTACTTTTTGGCAGTTAAAAACTTAACCTAGTTAATAACAATGGGTTAGGGAGGGAATTCAGTCGACGCCGTCCCGACCAAATTCCCATCCATACAAGTCCAGTAAAGTCTCCAAAGCCCGTAATTCGGGCTTTATACGATATAATTAAAGCAACGCAATCCAACTATGACCGGGGTTTGATCAGAAAGAATTTTTGTGATCTTTCTTAACTGTGATAGAGTGCCGCCTCGTTGGCTATGGTGTAATAAACCTTTCCAGCAGTGCATCATCTTTAGCACAGGTCATCTTTCTGCAGAAATGCAGTTACTTGAGATTCCAGTTTACAAGTTCGCACTATTACAGTTGGCGACACTTTTTTGGAATCGACACCTCACTCTTGAGCTAGACGTTCTTTATAAACGTTAGTCATTAGCTACCTATCGAGTGCACACCAGTGCAACCGAATACAATTCGGACACACCTTAATTAAGCCTACTTAGCCTGAATCACATGGCTGTGGCTTGCTGTAAATACTTTTTATAAATGAAAGAGATTTTAATGACATTTAATTCACTTGGATTAACCGATTCCCTGTTGCAGGCAGTGCAAACAACAGGATATACAATTCCTACTCCAATTCAGGAGCGGGTCATACCTGAAATACTGAATGGCAAGGATGTAATGGCCGCCGCTCAAACCGGAACTGGCAAAACAGCAGGTTTCACTTTGCCTCTTCTACAATTGCTTGGCGGGCGAAAGCAAACCCATGATCGTCAAATAAGAGCTCTAGTTCTGACGCCGACTCGTGAGTTAGCTGCCCAAATTCAAGACAGCATTGGAACCTATGGTTTAAATGAAAGATTACGCCATGGTGTGGTTTTTGGTGGTGTGAATATCAATCCACAAAAACAAAAACTTCGGCGTGGCCTAGATATACTAGTTGCCACACCAGGTCGCTTGCTTGATTTGTATCAACAACACTCCGTCAAGTTCGATGAAATAGAAGTACTCATTCTTGATGAAGCTGATCGCATGTTGGATATGGGCTTTATTAGAGACATTAGACGAATTCTTGCGCTCCTGCCAAAGCGCAGACAAAACCTTATGTTCTCAGCAACTTTTTCAAATGAAATACGCAAGCTGGCGAAAACCATCTGCCATAACCCGATTGAAATTGACGTGGCACCGAGAAATTCCACGGTGAAGCTGATCTCACAGAAAATGTACAATATCGATAAGCCGAGGAAGGTAGATTTGCTAAGTTCGTTGCTTCGATCTAACGCTGATCAAACCCTGGTATTTAGTCGCACTAAACATGGGGCTAATAACCTGGTTAAAAGACTCAGTCGGGATAATATTTCCGCTGCAGCAATCCATGGGAATAAATCTCAGGCGCAAAGAACAAAAGCCCTAGATGCATTCAAACAGAATAAAGTGCAGGTTTTAGTCGCAACAGATATAGCTGCCCGAGGGATTGATATTGACCAACTTGCAACTGTAATTAATTTTGATCTCCCTCATGTGCCGGAAGACTACGTGCATCGCATTGGCAGAACCGGTAGGGCTGGCTTAAGCGGAGTCGCAATTTCATTAGTCACTAACGAAGATAAAAAGCAACTTCGAGATATCGAGCTGCTAATTAAAAATTCTATTCCGGTCGCTGATATTGCCGAATTCGATTTACCCGCGCGCACCTAAGTCTCAGAGGGATCAGCTGGTAGATCAGATTCCAAGCACTCTCGTCAAGAAGAGCGACAACCTGCAAACAAGGAAAATATGAGGCAGCGGCGGCGCAAACCAAGCACCAATGTAGCAAAGCAAAAGTCATCTGGTAAACCTTGGAAGCCGTCCAAGTCTCGTGCAGCATAAGAGCGGCTTAGCCGGACGCTGCGCTTAAAATGTTACTGAGGGAATGGGAATTGAAACGGGGCGATTATATGTAAGGGCATTTTGAAACGATCTATTACATCCACAAGACCTTTAACCTTAACGAAATGCGGGAGATTACCAGACAGGTTTGGTGTGAATAAATAGTTGGGGTGTCTTTAAGCTATTTGAGGGTTGCGTGATAATTACGACGATTGCATCACACAATCTATGCAAGCCATTTCCTGGTCTCGCCCCAGGGAAGAAAAGGTGTACACTGCAATGGTGAGTAAATGGCTTGATTTCCAGTTTGGCCCAAATTGATCGAGGAACTAATAATGACAAAATTCATCAGAACACTCTCTATAAGCGCCAGTTTTGCCTTGCTTGTCGCCTGCGCCGCTGGGACAAGCCCCGGAGTAGGTGCATGGGACGTGATCATTGAGACGCCAGTGGGGGCACAGGCCGGAGTCTGGACCATTAACGCCGATGGCACAGGCACCATGGGAAGCGACCAGGGTGATCAAGCTATTGAGGGTATTGCGCTGGAAGGCAACACAATTGCCTTCGATGTTGACATCGATGCTGGCGGTCAAAGTCTCAGCCTGAGTTTTTCTGGCACTGTTAATGGAGATTCTCTGGATGGTGAATTCTCAAGCGATTTCGGCCCGGTCCCAGTTTCCGGCTCCAGACAGTAACAACAAGCAGACCGCGCTCTTTATTGCGCAATTGACTTAAATCATCGTAGCGTTTAGTTGCCTTTATGCCAAATAGATTTAGTAGTTCTGTGCTTCTGGGCGCATTACGATTTTTAGTACCTTACAAAAAGCAAATTGTATGGGCCAGTATCGCGCTGGTTTTCACAGCGGGCCTTAGTCTTGCCCTGGTTCAGTTTGTACGCATTATTGTTGACCAGGGATTTGTTGCCAGCTCTACCTCATCGCTGAGTCAAGCCGTTGCAGGCTTTATGATCATTGCGGTTCTTCAGGCTCTTGGTACGTTTGCGCGGTATTACTGGGTATCCTGGCTTGGAGAGCGGGTTACTGCAGATCTTCGACGGGCTGTTTATTCCCACATCATTGGCTTACATCCCGGCTATTTTGAAACCAATCTCAGTGGTGAGATTCAATCACGAATAACTGCAGATACAACATTGATACAGTCTGTTATCGGTTCTTCCGTATCAGTTGCCTTGCGTAACCTGTTAATACTTATTGGCGGGACCATCTTCCTTTTTATCACCAATCCAAGACTCACCAGCGTAGTACTGATTTGCATACCCCTGGTAGTAGGCCCAATCATGATCTTTGGACGCAGGGTACGGCGCTTATCACGTAGCAGTCAGGATAAAATTGCCAATGTCGGCGCTTACGTTGGTGAAAGCATTCAACAGATTAAAACCGTGCAGGCTTATAACCATCAGGATTATGACCGAAGTGAATTTTCCGATCATGTGGAATCCGCTTTTACGGTAGCTATTTTTCGAATAAAAACTAATGCGATTTTAATTACTGTTGTTATGACCCTGGTATTTGCTGCAGTGGCTACGATGATATGGGTAGGGGGTCAGGATGTTATTAATGGTGTGATGTCGGCCGGCGAGCTTACTGCATTTATAGTCTATGCAGTAATGGTGGCTATGGCGGTTGCGGCCATTAGTGGCGTCATAGCCGAGTTACAGCGTGCAGCTGGTGCGCTGGAACGCCTTATGGACTTGCTGCATGCCGAAAATGAGATCAAAGCACCCGCTACGCCAGAACATCTGCCGGGCAAACCTTCCGGCGCATTGAGTATTGAACAACTCAGCTTCGCTTACCCATCCCGGCGAGAAACACTGGCGCTGGACAATGTCACTTTAGAGATTGAACCGGGTGAAAATGTAGCCCTGGTAGGCCCATCGGGAGCCGGAAAATCAACACTGTTTGACATGATCCTGCGCTTCTATGATCCAGGATCCGGTTGTATCGCCCTGGAAGGAATAGATATTCGGAAACTTGATCCCGTGGAATTGCGTAGCCATATCGCTGTGGTGTCTCAGCAACCCGCCATGTTCACCGGAAATGTTTGGGACAATATACGCTACGGCCGCCCCCAAGCAGATGATGATGCTGTGAAGCAGGCTGCGAAATCGGCCTATGCCAGCGATTTCATAGAAGCGCTGCCTGAGAAATATGACAGCTTTCTGGGTGAGGCTGGAGTTCGTTTGTCAGGAGGGCAGAAACAGCGCATTGCAATCGCCCGGGCAATACTGAAGGATCCGGAAATATTATTGCTCGACGAAGCCACCAGCGCACAGGATGCTGAAAGCGAAAGGCAAGGACAGCTGGCATTGGAGCGATTAATGAAGGATCGCACATCGTTGATTATTGCCCATCGCCTGGCTACGGTAAAAAATGTCGACCGAATAGTGGTTCTGGACGCTGGAAACTTAATTGCCCAAGGCACCCATCGCGACCTGATGCAGAGCTGTGAGCTGTATGCCAATCTTGCGAATCTGCAGTTCAATGAATCCGCACTCGATCCACAAGCTGTTCCTGAGCCCGCTGCCCTGCTACATCATTGAGAGCAATCAGCGCCTAATTATCTGATGACCCCCGTCACATCAGAGGATATGAACTTACAGGGACGAATATTTACAGATATTATGATTAAGTGGGAATCAAAAAAATGATTTCGAATCAAGAGCAATACATTAATCTTTCTACCCGGAAAAGAGACGGCAGCTTTGTTAATACACCTGTGTTGTTTGCTCAGGAAGGGGAAACAAATAATTATTATATTTTCTCAATGAAAAATGCAGGAAAAATTAAAAGAATAAGAAACTTT
>JAKUTG010000016.1:0-5202 GCA_022447905.1 Pseudomonadales bacterium
GCCACTGGATTTGGGCATCGCGACTACTTTAGTGAGAAATGCCCGAACATCTTTCTCGCTGGAAACGGGAGGCTGGCTAACATCTTTGCTTGTTAGCGCTTGCTTTTGACCGGGTCTAAAAGAATTTTTCATCAAATCAGCTTAGCGGCTTGGATTTGGACAAGCAATAGCAGATTAAAAATGGTGTAGTGCGGCCGAGCAGACTACTAATTGTCTATACGCTGGAATTCCTTGTTTTCATCAAATCCCTCTTTTAGGTAATCAAGAAGGTTTTCAAGACTACCGACTATTTCGATTGAGCATTTGAAGGTTTGATGTTCCCACCTGTTCAGCCAGCGTCCTGATCTGGCCGGCAGAAAACATCGATGCGAAAACCATCATTTTGTTCAGGCTATTACAAATAATAATTCAAACGTGATTCCTATTAGTTAGCCAATCACGAAAAAATAGATCTGTTCTTAATTCTCAGGCGTATACTCATCAATCTCGTGTATAGAAGGCGCACCAACAGTTGTATATTTTAATCGATTTGGGGAGTTAGTCATGATCAAAAAAATAATTACAATAGTACTAGTTACGTTTGCCTCATCCATGATCTGGGCACAATCACAGGTGGACGGTACCTGGGATTTTTCGATGAGCAGCCCATTTGGCGCTTTAGTTAGCGCCAAAGTGACCATGCAGATCGAGGGTGCTACTCTCGCCGGCGAGTTTGACATGGGTGGCGGGCGTAAGTGGCCGATTGAAGAAGGAACCGTCCAGGGCAACGAAATTGCGTTTAAAATAAATCGGGATGGCGCTTCAATGACCTACGTGATGAATGCGACCGTGGATGGGAATTCAATTAAGGGCACTGCTAGTGCGATGGGTAGCGTAGTAGACTGGTCCATGAGTAAATAGGTAAGTAGGAGTTCAGGGTTTTAATTTCACCTCGTGGGTGCGGATTACTTGGTTCAAGCCCAGGAAAGGCCCAGAACACAACTCATTTCTCCTGTAAATATTTGCAACCTAGACATTTGACCCTGATTTGCCTACCGACTGTTCCGATTAGGTATATCAGGGTTTAATGTTCGAACATGTTCTGCCAGCGCCCTGATCTGGCTGGCAGAAAACATCGATGCGAAAGCCGGCATGTTATTCTGCCCATTGCGAATAATGTCTGCCACGTAACTACTATCGAACGCAGCTAATCCTTCCAACGGCATGCCATCGTGTCCTCCCTCACCATTGCGCCCGTGACAAAATTGGCAAGTATTTTGGAACAAGCCTTGCCCTTCCAGATTAGCTTGCACGAGGGCAATAGCGCCTTCCTCCTCATCTAACAGGGTGAACAGCCATACACTATCTCCCCTTCTCGCTCTTCCCAATAAATTACCCGCGGAAAAAACTGTAACGTATTGCTTGCCGTTATGTTCGAATATCGTGGCCGGCGCGTTTACACCCGCGTCGGTCATGAACTCCCACAGCTTGGATCCGTCACGTGCGTCCAGCGCAGTAATACGACCGTCGTTCCGGCCAGCAAACAGCAGGTTGCCTGCCGTCGCCACCAAGCCGCTGTAGCAGCGATTAGGCCAACGCTGGCTCCACAACTTACGATTGCTCCGCAGATCCATTGCGGAAAGGATTCCGGTGATTGGGATGGGCGCAAAACGCATGCTGCCTCCAGTATTGCGGTCACCGGATCTGGCTTGCTGCAAAGTTTCCCTCACGGAATACGCAGCCTGCCGTTCACCGGCACACACGTATATCACCCCTTTCCCTTGATCTACGGTGCTGGGTGGCCAATTCGCATCGCCACGGCGCAGCATTACTGGCTCTTCCCAAAACGGTGTAAAGATGGCGCCATTGTTGATGAGCCGATAGCCCTCCGGCGCCACGTCCAATGTTTGAGTAACAAACGCCTCTCCAGCGGGATAGGGCTGTGTGGCAGAAGTTGCCTGGCGGGGTTCCTGTGGAACTGGTCTCTCCTCTATACCAACCAACGGCTCACCGTTGGTGCGATCGAGAATATATAACCACCCTGTCTTGCCGGCTTGGGCCAAGCCTTTTCGTGGCACGCCGTTGTAGTCAAGATCAAACAAGACAACCGGGTTCGGTGCATCGTAGTCCCAGATGTCATGATGGACCTCTTGAAAGTGCCAACGGTAATCCCCGGTATAGGCATCAAGCGCTACGATGGATGCAGTAAATAAATTGTCCCCAGCGCGTTCTGAACCGTTATAGTCAGGGCCCGGGTTACCAGTTGAAAAGTAGATCATACCCAACTCAGGATCAACAGCAGGCGTGTGCCAGACAGTTCCACCACCGGTTTGCCAAGCATCATTATCAGCGGGCCAGGTATCATGCCCAAATTCGCCGGGGCCTGGCACGGTATAGAACGTCCACAGTAAACTACCATCCTCAGCACTATAGGCTTTTACTCGCCCTCGGGCGGCAAATTCAGCGCCCGAGAAACCAGTAATAACCATGCCCTGAAAATACAAAGGTGCGCTAGTGATGGTATAGCCTTCTTCCCAGGCCTCGGCTTGAATAGACCAGACCTCTGCCCCGCTGTCTTTGTCTAATGCCTTGAGTATTCCATCTAACTGTCCTACAAAGATCTTGTCTTCGCCAAACCCTACCCCGCGACTGGTCCATCCACAACAGACAGTCGAAATCTCATCAGAGAGATTAGCCGAATAGCGCCACAAAACTTCCCCGGTTTCAATGCTTAGGGCGAAGACATCATCGGCACCGGTTATGATATACATGACCCCTTCATAGACAATGGGCTGCGCCTCTCCAGAATACTTTGCGCCAATTCCAGAACCGTCGAGATGAATACGCCAGACTGGGCTAAGTTGATTAACGTTGTCGGTATTAATCTCCGTCAACGCTGAGAAGTTTCGGTTGAAGAGATCCCCGCCATTAGTGAGCCAGTTGGTAGTAGGCAACTTCGAAAGCGTCTCTTCATCCGGTCTGATCTGCGAAAATTCAGCAGCTTGTGAGGTGAACAATGAGTTGAGAATAAATAATCCCGCAAGTGTTGCCGGCATGTAGTTATTCATTTTTTTCGGCCTCTATGGTTCTTGTTGATAGGCTAAAGGGACACCTGCAACATAGCAACCCCAAAAGTCTACAACACATGCTTTTCAGTTGCTGTTAATGCAGTAGATGATTCAAGCAGAGGAAGAATAAAATCCCTATACGATGGTTTAATTGCTGATTTCAGCGTTAGAGACTTTGAGGCTGAGGCTTCCTATTATCAATTTCCAATAGGGAGTAACATTTCAGCCTGGCTAGGGAGAAACGAATGAATATAGAAGAGTATGTTAAATACGATGCGATAGGCTTGGCAGAGTTATTAGAAAAAGGCGAAGTCACAGCGCAGGAGTTAGCTTCTTTGGCCCGAGAAGCAGCCGAAAAAGTAAACGACAAATTAAATGCAATTGTTTCAATTTTCGACGAACCTTACCAAGATGACGTAATAGAGGGAGCTAAATTCAGAGGCGTTCCTACTTTCATTAAAGACTTGGGGGCTAGTATTTCTGGCCTCCCCCAAGAAAGTGGGTCTATGCTTACAAAGGGATTTGTATCACCTGTTACTACACACTTTGCCCAGGGTCTTCTCAATGCTGGTTTTCAGGTAATTGGAAGAAGTACTTGTCCCGAATTTGGGTTAACTCTGACCACTGAGTCAGTAAGTCAGGGAATAACTCGTAATCCATGGAATACTGATCATATAGCTGGAGGATCAAGTGGAGGATCTGCAGCACTAGTTGCTTCCGGTGTAGTGCCATTAGCTCACAGTAACGATGGAGGAGGCTCTACGAGAATACCTGCTAGTTGCTGTGGCAATTTAGGCCTTAAAACGAGCAGAGGAAGAGTTAGTCTAGGGCCAATTAATAACGATGTTAGCTCCCCTCTGATTGCCGAAGGGTGCAACAGCCGAACAGTTAGAGATACAGCAGCTTTTCTTGACGCAGTATCCAAACCAGCAGTTGGTGAAGGGGTTATGAACAGTTTTATTCAGGAATCATTTTTAGCCGGCTTAGAAAAACCCCCGGAAAAATATCGGATTGCAGTGAGTTTTGATGATTGGGGCTCAGGTTCAATTGATTCTGAAATAAGGGATGAATTAGAAAGAATCGCTGAGTCACTTCGGGTGGAAGGCCATAGGGTAGAAGAAGCTACACCTACCATAGTTCAAGTTGATTATTTTAAAGCTTTCAAGGTTCTATGGTATTCGTTGGCTTATTTTGCCGTTAATAGCATGGCTCCCATGATCAATAGGATACCTGATACAAGTACTTTAGAATCAATTACGCTCCAGATGGTAAAAGAAGGAGAACAAATTAGGGCTTATGATGTAGACCGAACAATGGCTCTGTCAAATCAGATGAGCAGAGAATTCGGTGAATTTTTTCAGAACTGGGATTTGCTGCTTACACCAACTTTGATTAAAGGCACCCCGAAAGTAGGAGGCCCGATAACGCTGAATTCGGAGTTGACTCTTGATGAATGGTATGAGGCTGCTTCCAGTCTCATCCCAGCTACACCGATTGCAAATATAACTGGTGTTCCTGCGATATCAGTTCCTTGCGGCGTTGGCCCAGGCAGTCTTCCCTTAGGAATGCATTTCTTTGCAGCAATTGGTAATGAGAGAGCCCTGCTTGATATTGCTCGTCAGTTGGAAGAGTCAGAACCTTGGATTAATAGGACACCGCCAGTATATGCAGGCTAAAGTCACGCTCTAGCTCTATAACGCGACCGGTTGGTTCAACCGTTGCACTTATTGATATCCAATTCGGCTATGTCATACTGCAGAAAAGCTCGAAGTATCGCCAACCGATTACTTGGGGAAAGAATAATGAAGCTCGTATACTTTAAATCCCTGCTATTAATTTTTGGTCTGTCAGTTTCTTGCCTCATGCCAGCTGCTGCAAACCAAGCTCCACGGCTACAAACAGACATCACCTTCGTCGTCGCCGGTAAAACCGGAAACTTCAGACAATCCGCTGGCGGCACGGTCTCAGCCCTTAACTATCATTTTTTTGCTGAAATATTTATCCAGGACAACGGGAGGATAAAACAAGCAGCGTTGTTAGCTCCTGACAACCTTTCTGAAGCCATTGCCTTTTCAGACAGCGGCTATGCTCTTGAGATGCACGGCGGAAGATATCCAGATGATAGTGAACTTGCCCACCACTATCCGGATGGTAT
>JAKUTG010000016.1:5212-20872 GCA_022447905.1 Pseudomonadales bacterium
ATATTTTTCGCTATGACACCCCTTCAACCGGTCTGTTAGAACAGCCAATCGCTCTGGTTAATTCTGCAGCAGGCAGTTCACGCCTGCCCGATGCACCGCATATTATTTTGTCCCAGAATGGTAAGCCTATTTCACCGCGCCTAATTCAAGCAGATCTGCCGCTTACGGTGACCTGGAGCACTTTTAAGCAAGGCAATCAAGATCCTCTGGAGATCGTTAATGATCTGGTGTTTATCATTATGGGCGACTGTCACGGTAAGCGGATTTCACATAGCGGTCGGCCTTTTGAAAACACCCCTTATCTAGATTACGCAGCAACAGAATTCATCATTCCGGCCGAGCAGCTGCTGCCTGAAAATGCCTATCAGTTGTCTGTGGAACATGCCATTGTAGATACAACTATCACCAAAGGCGTACCAGGACTTGCCACCTTTGCCACTACAACCTTTCTGGATATTATGACCTTGGGAAGTGCAACCGGTGAGGCTGCCTGCCCCGAAATACTCAAAAAATTTGATGCGGGGCAGACTGATTTAAGGCAACCTCATTAAAGCAACCTCGTTAAAGCAACCTCGTTAAAGCAACCTCGTTATGAGACATAGCAATGAACACACTAACAAGACTTATAAAAACCCTCGTATGTAGTAGTTCTTTTTTATGGGTAGCAAGCGTTGTGAACGCTCAGTCGTCCTCAGTAATGATCGACGAGTTGACCACCACCGAGGTGCAGGCGGCGCTCGATGCTGGCATGACCACCGCCATTTACTATGTCGGCGGCACTCACCAGAGCGGCCCAGCTGTGGTGTTGGGCAAACACAATCTGCTGGCCGCACATCTATCGCGGCGCGTTGCGGAGACACTAGGCAATGCCCTGGCCTATCCGCCGAATCCCTATGCCCCGGCCGGCGATCCTATCGAGAAGACCGGACACATGCGTTTCGCCGGCACTGTCAGCATGTCCGCCGAGACACTCGCTGCCGTGTCTCGCGATATTGCAATAAGTGCCCTGGCGGTGGGTTTTACCCATGTAATCATGCTGGGCGATCATGGAGAGACTCAGGAGATCATCAAGGAGATCGCCGAATCAGTCGATGCCGAGTGGCGTTCCAGAGGCGGTCGCGTGATTTTCATTCCGGTTTACGATGAGGGCGAAGGCCGCATGCGCGAAATCCTGACTGCCCGCAATGTGCCCAACAATCGCATGACACCAATAGACGATGCAGCGGAAATGATGGCGCTAGATTCGAGTAACCGCTGGATTCGAGCGGAGCACCTCCCGCAGGATATCGCTTCAGTCGCCTCGAGCGAACTCGGCCAACAATTCATCGACGGCAAGGTCGAGGTAGCGGTGGCAAGAATTCGGGAACTGGTACAGTAGATCGAATTACAGACCTATGGTCAAACTGTACCATGAGGCAAGTGGCATATAATTTCGATGTAATGGAACAACCATTTGCTGAGTATCTCTTATCATTGGATGATCCTTGTAACTAATCACTCTGACCCACTTCCCTGATAGCCTCTAAGTGTATCTGGTTAGATAAGTAATAAGCCCTTAGCTATGGGGAGGCTCCATCTCTATTACGCAACTAGTTGGTTCAGTCGGTGCACTCATCAAATTCGAGATAATTGCTCATGTACTTCCAACCACTTTTCTTCGGCTTCAAGTAATTCAGTTTTTAATAGACCCTGTTCTAGTAACAATTGTCTAAGGAATTTCTTGTTCTCTTCATAATAAATAGATTCCTCCGTTAACTTACTTTCGATTTTTTGTAGTTCAATTTGGCTTCGGCCGATAGCAGCCTCAAGACTTCGCTCCAACTTTTTCAATGGCGCCACCTTTTCTCTTTTTGCCGCCCCTAACTGTCTCTGTTCTTTTTTATCTAGTCTCAGCTTGCTTGCCGGAGCTGGTTTCTCAGACTCACGATAGTACTTAGAATTTAACTTAGACTGCTGAGCCAGCCAATTTTCATAGTCTTGAAGATCACCTTTGAACTCTGTAAATGCACCAAGATGAATTGAGTAAAATTCTTCTACCGTATTTGCCAATAAATGTCTGTCATGAGAAATCACGATCATTGCACCTTCATATTCTTGTAATGCGATTGTTAGAGCATGCACCATTTCCAGGTCGAGATGGTTGGTAGGTTCATCTAGCAAAAGCAGGTTAGGCTTTTGCCAAACTATCTTTGCTAAAGCCAAGCGCGCCTTTTCTCCACCAGAGAAAATACTTATGCGCTCTTCAATTCGGCTACCTTGGAAAGAAAATCCACCTAGAAAATTCCGAGTTTTCTGCTCTGTTTCGACCACGCCACTTTCTTGTGCCATTTTTTGAAACATCTTCATAGGCGTTGTTGATTGATCAAGCTCATCGACTTGATGTTGCGCATAGTAGCCAACACGCAATTTGTTCGCTTCAATAATCTCACCATCAAGCGCAGCCATCTGACCAGAGAGGACCTTAAGTAACGTAGATTTACCGCTACCGTTATAGCCCAATAAACCAATTCTAGTATCGCCTCTCACCGTAAGATCTATTTCATTAACTAATGGTGCGTCAAAACCAATTGTTAATGATTTAATTTGCATCGGGAAAGGAGGCACAATTTTTAATTCTGGAAATTGAAATTGAAAGGGAGAGTCAGCATAGGCCGGAGCGATTTCCTTCATCCTACTCAATTCTTTAAGGCGACTTTGCGCTTGCTTTGCTTTCGACTCTTTATAACGGAATCGACGAACAAAATTTTCTATATCTGCACGACGCCGTTGCTGCTTCTCATACATAGCCTGTTGCACTGCCATTTTCTCAGACCGTAATCTTTCATAGTCGCTAAAGTTACCCGTATAGGTGTTGAGTTTTCTATTCTCAAAACTAATCACGTGATCAATAACTGAATCTAGAAAAACCCTATCATGGGAAATAACTAGTATGGTGCCAAGATAACGCTGAAGCCATTGTTCAAGCCAGACCGTCGCTTCTAGATCAAGGTGATTGGTGGGCTCATCGAACATTAGCAAATCGGATGGACACATTAGCGCTGCAGCTAGATTCAGCCTAACCCGCCAGCCACCGGAAAAACTATCTACCAGGTTTTCAAATTGGTTAGCATGAAACCCTAGCCCCGAGAGCAACTGTTCAGCTCGATTCTTAATGTCATAGCCCTGAATATTCTCCATGTTGCTATGAAGACTAGCTAACCGGTCATCATCTCCGCTGAGCTCTGCTTGTTTCATAGCCTGCTCTATTGCTCGATATTCCTTATGAGCATCAATCACAAAATCTACAGCCATCCGCTGACTGTTTGGAGCTTCTTGCGCCATTATTGAGCAACGGATGCTGCCCGACATTACTATTTCTCCATTTTCAAGAGATATTTCTCCTGCCAACGCTTTGAGGAAGCTTGTCTTGCCACAACCATTCCGTCCAATAATGCCAGTGCGATGCCCTTTATGAAGGACCAAATTGACCTCATCTAAAAGCGTTAGAGTACCGCGCATCAGCTTAATATTATTGAGTGATATCATTCGGATAAAAATCTTTCTGGCTTAAATACGGGGCTATATAAGGTATTTTGGAGCTTACAGCACTTTATTGGACGGTATAAAATACTGATCTGGTGCGGACGGGGAGACTTGAACTCCCACACCTTACGATACTAGAACCTAAATCTAGCGCGTCTACCAATTCCGCCACGTCCGCACGGCTAAAAATCAGTGGAGAAATTCCACTCAGAAGGGCGCGTATTATACCGGAACCTTCACTTTTGCCAAGAACGCCGTGGTCGCCATGCGAGACAGGCGATCTCAAGCTATAATTAAGTATTCAATTGTAAATATGAACAAGAACCCCCCAAAGGAAATCATCATGTCTCATCTTGAAGTCACCCTCGAAAATGGAATCGCTACGCTTACCATGAACCGACCCGAGGCTCGGAATGCGCTCAGTATGGAAATGCGTTCAAAACTAAATGATACGTTGCATGATATTGAAAATGACTCCACCGTACGCTGCGTGGTTCTCAAAGGCGCTGGTGAGCATTTCATGGCCGGAGGCGACGTCAAGGGAATGGGAGAGTCGATCAAGAAGTCATCCGCGGAGATACGCAAGGAATTCATGCTCAGAATACATGACCTCCACCCTATTATGTTTGCCATGCGACGCATGCCCAAACCCATTATCGCCAGTTGTCGCGGCGCTGCCGCTGGTGCGGGAGTAAGCTTCGCCCTCGCATGCGATCTAGTCATCGCGGCTGAAGACGCTTTCTTTACTCTCGCCTACTGCAAAATTGGGACAAGCCCGGACGGTTCCTCATCATTTCACCTACCTCGTGCGGTAGGAATCAAGAAGGCAATGGAAATCGCTCTGCTCGGTGATCGCTTCGATGCGCAGATGGCGAAAAATATAGGAATGATTAACTTTGTCGTCCCAACTGATGACCTGGAAACTGAAACCGCCAAGCTTGCCGTACGACTCGCTAACGGCCCAACGCATGTTTACGGTAATACCAAGGCACTATTCTATCGCTCTCTCGAAAGTGAATTCGAATCGCAATTACAAGCGGAAGCGGACTATTTTTCCGATTGCGCTTCGAGGGCTGATTTCAAGGAAGGCGTTACAGCGTTTATCGAAAAACGCAGTCCTGTATTTAAGGGCAACTGAATAGATTAAGCTAAAAGCTGTCAGGCGCACTCTGGGCTCGCTGCAGTGCTTCAATATTTCCCTGCAACTGAGATAGGAGATCATTAACTTGCATGCGGTGTGCATTAACGGATTCCATGGATTCCTCCATATATTCGAGGCGCCCAACTAATCCCAGGACTGTGCTATCGCCACTATTTAGTGACTGGCGAATCGATTCGACGTCAGCCCGCATCACAATAAGTTCATCCACGCTAGTATTTAGACTGTTTAACGACAGGTTCAGCCGATCCATCTCGTTAGAAAGGCTGTTAATCTTGGTTTCATTTACCATCAGCAACTGACTGGTGCTGGCAATAGCCTGGCTGTTGGTCGCTGTAGTTTCATCCTGACCTTCGTTTGACATCTTGAGCCTGGCAATTTCACTTTGAATCTCTTCAAACTGGCGATTATTCGCGCGCCAGTTCGCCCATAACAAGTCATATTGCTCAATGGTTCTATTAATGTTGTCCATAAGATCGTTGTCTGATTCTTCGGCCGTTTCACCAGCAAGAGCCAACCGAACTTCCAGGTCTCCAATGCGTAACTGAGACTGACGAAGCGTATTTTGATATTCCCCGTAAAAAAAATAAGCACCATACCCTCCAACCAGCACACCCAGGGTTAGAAGGATCAGCATGATCCGCACGGGCCAAGTGCTAACTTCCACCTTTCGCGTATAGTAGCTCGGTCGCACGATTTCTTGGCTTTGAGCCCGCTTGTTGCTCCGATGGGAGGCAACATCATCGCGCTCTGGGACCAGAGGCGGGATGTCTTTCAGATCATCTTTTTCGCTCATGACAGCCCATTATCCTAAAAATCTGGTAAGCACGCCATCCCATCGTTTTACCTACAACAGATGACGAACTGCGGAACCTAATGATAACATTGTAGCTACTTGCTTGTGCCTATAGTAGGTATCGCAAGAAGTACGAAAACAATGAGATTCAACTAATGGGGAGCCCCTGCTATGGAATTCGAAAATCTGATCTCCTATCTATTTCGCTGGATTCATGTTTTTGCCGGCGTGGCATGGATAGGCTTACTGTATTACTTCAATTTTGTCCAAACAGAATATTTTAAGGAAACTGATGCTGCTGCTAAATCCTCGGCTATATCAAAGTTGGTACCCCGCGCATTATGGTGGTTTCGCTGGGGCGCAATGCTCACGTTTCTTTCCGGGCTTGCTCTTGCAGGAATCCTAGGCAGCGCCATTAATTATTACCTTGTAGTCGGAATGCTACTTGGAACCCTGATGTTCCTGAACGTATGGTTAATTATATGGCCCAACCAGCAAACAGTTATCGCCTCGAACAATCAAGTAATTGGTGGCGGCGAGGCAATGCCGGAAGCAGCGGGTTCATTAGGTAAAGCCGGCCTGGCCTCCCGCACTAACACCCTATTTTCGATACCCATGCTTTTCTTCATGGGAGCCTCGATACACCTAACTGGAGTAGGGCGCGCCCTCCCCATATCGTCAGAAGGCGGCACGGGTTTACTGGCGATCATACTAACATTGGCAATAATAACCGCTCTTGAACTCAATGCTATCAAGGGAAAGACCGGGCCGATGACAAGCGTTGTAGGTGTCATCCATTGTGGAATCGGGCTAACCGCAGCTTTACTGATTATGATCGAATTTCTATAAAGTCCTATTCGTCAATAGCAAAAAAGCCGAGCTATTAGCTCGGCTTTTTTGTATTTCTGATATTTCACAAAATCTGGGAATTAACTGGGCCCAGGACTCCCAAAATATTTTTTTACATCATGCCAGGCATTCCTCCACCCATTCCTCCCATATCAGGCATGGCTGGCGCCTTGTCCTCCGGTAATTCAGCAACCATAGCTTCCGTAGTAATCATCAAACTAGCCACAGAGCCAGCGGCCTGTAAAGCAGCTCTGGTAACCTTTGCAGGATCAAGGATACCCATCTCAATCATGTCACCATATTCTCCGGTAGCGGCATTGAAGCCATAGTTGCCTTTACCAGCACTTACTTTATCCAATATCACCGAGGCTTCTTCACCGGAGTTGGAAACAATCTGACGCAGAGGCGTAGTTACAGCTTTGAGCAACAAGGCAATACCTACATTCTGGTCTTCGTTATCGCCTTTGAGACCTGAGATTTTTTGCAGGGCTCTTATTAGAGCAACCCCACCCCCCGCGACAACTCCCTCTTCCACCGCGGCACGGGTTGAGTGGAGAGCATCTTCAACTCGGGCTTTCTTCTCCTTCATTTCTATCTCAGTGCTAGCGCCCACCTTGATAACCGCCACGCCGCCAGCTAGCTTGGCCACACGTTCCTGCAGTTTCTCACGATCATAATCGGAAGACGTTTCTTCGATCTGAGCACGGATTTGAGCCACACGTCCCTCGATGTTCTTAACCTCACCAGCACCATCAATGATTGTAGTATTCTCCTTGCTGATCTGAACACGCTTGGCTGAACCAAGGTCCTCAATAGAGGTGCCTTCTAGGCTTAATCCAACTTCTTCAGAAATCACTGTGCCACCGGTTAGGGTACCAATGTCTTCCAGCATGGCCTTTCGACGATCCCCGAAACCAGGCGCTTTTACAGCTGCCACTTTCACAATACCGCGCATGTTATTTACAACCAGCGTCGCTAGTGCCTCGCCTTCTACGTCTTCGGCAATAACCAACAACGGACGGCCTGCTTTCGCCACATTTTCCAGTAGCGGTAACATATCACGAATGTTGGATATTTTTTTCTCGAAGAGCAGGATGAAAGGATTTTCCAGGTCAGCACTCATGTTATCCTGATTGTTAATGAAGTATGCAGAAAGGTAGCCACGATCGAACTGCATTCCTTCTACTACGTCGAGTTCATTTTCCAATCCGGACCCATCTTCAACAGTGATCACGCCTTCTTTGCCAACCTTGCCCATTGCTTCGGCAATAATGGCACCAACGGCTTCATCGGCGTTGGCTGATATTGTCCCTACTTGAGCGATCGCCTTTGTATCAGTGCAAGGCGTAGACAGCGCTTCCACTTCTTTAACCATCGCGACAATGGCCTTATCAACACCACGCTTGAGATCCATTGGATTCATGCCTGCTGCAACAGACTTAAACCCTCCGTTAAGAATAGACTGGGCAAGCACAGTTGCCGTGGTAGTTCCATCGCCAGCTATATCAGAAGTTTGAGAAGCGACTTCCTTAACCATTTGAGCACCCATGTTTTCGAACTTGTCTTCCAGTTCAATTTCCTTAGCCACAGATACGCCATCTTTTGTAACTGTTGGAGCACCAAATGACTTATCCAGAATTACGTTGCGACCTTTCGGGCCCAGGGTCACTCTTACCGCGTCAGCAAGAACGTTTACACCCGCTAATAGTTTTTGGCGCGCTGAATCGCCGAATTTTATGTCTTTAGCCATTTTTAAAAATTCCTATCTTGTCTATATGATTTGTAAGATCGAATAATTGTTACTTTCCTATCTAGGACTCAATAACACCAAATATTTCGCTTTCATTTAAAATCAGTAACTCTTCGTCGCCAATTTTTACAGTGTTGCTGGAATACTTACCGAACACAATGATGTCACCTACTTCAACATCTACCGGTTGTACTTTGCCGTTTTCCTGACGCTTTCCAGGACCAACAGCAAGAACTTCGCCCTGCGCTGGCTTCTCAGTGGCCGAACCTGGCAGCACGATTCCTCCCGCTGTGGTTGTTTCTTCTTCCATGCGCCGCACCACGACACGATCTTGTAAAGGCCGGATATTCATTACTTATCACTCCTAAATCAAAAGGTTTGATTAACAGAACTGGAACAAAAATGAAAACCCCAGTCCAGTTACTAGGGAAGCCATCGTCAATACCACCCTGGGGCTATAGACACTGAACTACAAGTGTTTAAGGTTAGTCAATTGTTGACACCCTAGATGGGGATAATCGAGGAAAATTCAATGGCTTGAAGCCAATTATAGTTGGTTTTTGTAGCTTTTTGATCCTTTAATTTTATCTCTTTGATTTTTAAGGAAATTAATTGTCACGAGAGCTGATCTTTCGAGTGATTGTTGTTAGATTCGCCTCCTGATTGGGTCAACTCCTCTTCAGAATATTGTCCTTCGTAGATTTTGCCTGAATGATCTGTATGGGGCCCGGTAGTACTTGATCGGAAACTGAAGCTGTTTCCCCCTCTCATGGTACCCAGTGTACTGACAACATTCGTCCTGATTATGTGCTGAGCAATGGGGCGCCTAAGTGGACCGGTTAGGAAAACAAAGCCTAACGTATCAGTAATAAAGCCTGGGGTAAGTAGCAGCGCTCCCGCGCCAGCCAACAACATTCCCTCAATAATCTCTTGTGCTGGCAATTCACCGGATTGCAACCTTTGGTTGGCGCGTATTAGTGTAGACAATCCCTGCTGCTTCAGAATAGCTAAACCAATGACAGCTGTCAGCACGACCAGGCCCAAGGTAGTGAGTCCACCGATCCTGTCAGCCACCTCAAAAAGCAGTACCATTTCCGTCAAAGGAATAAAGATGAAAATAATTAGGAAGAATTTCACTCTTAACTCCTGTTCAAAAATTCAAGCACACTCTATCATGATCTAACTGGGAATATCCCTGCAAACTCGGGGATTCCAATCAACATGAACAACAAACAGAGGATCTGGCAGGTAGTCCATCTGATTCCTAAGGGTAAAGTCGCGAGTTATGGACAAATTGCGAGGCTTGCTGGTTTGCCTGGATATGCCCGTTATGTCGGGCACACAATGAAGAAACTGCCTTCCGGTACCAAGCTACCCTGGTTTAGGATAGTTAATTCTCATGGCCGGTTATCCTTTGGGCCAGGTACAGAGCAATACCTCTTACAAAAATCTTTATTAGAAAAAGAAGGAATAGTTTTCGTTAAGGGAAAATGTTCGATGAGCAAGTTTGGTTGGGCTCAGGGTGTAGAGTAATCCTGGGGGTACTACAAGCAAAAAATAATTTTTATTCTTCTGCTGTAACTCCACCTGTGTCACTAGGTACCAATCGTTCTGACCAGCTAGAGCAGGTGCCCCAAAACCTTGATTACCTTCTCCCTCTGCTCTATGGCAGGTGGCGCAGGGAAACGTCTGCGAGGCCACTGCGGATCATATACCAAAACAATAAAACCCCGGGAAAAGCTATGAAAGTAGTAAGTAAATAGAAATTAACATAACCCAAACTCTCTATAAGCCCGCCAGCTGTAGTCCCGGTAAGAAACCTTCCCGCAATGCTGGCAAGTGCTGAAAGCAAGGCATATTGAGTTGCAGTAAATCGTAGATTACACAAAGCTGACAAATAAGCGACCACTGTCACACCCCCAATACCACTTGCAAAATTTTCGAAGCCAACCGCCGCTGCCATACCGATATTAGTATGGCCAACTAAAGCTAAAGCAGCAAAACTGAAGTTTGAAACGGCCATGAGAATCAGGCTTATCAATACTGAGTGTTTTACCCCTACGCGCACATACATGATGCCGCCAACAAAAATTCCGACGAGAAAGGCAATAAATCCAAAACCGACATCATAAAAAGCAATTTCTTCATTACTGAAACCTAAATCATCAAACAAGAGACGCAAGGTGAGATTTGCAAGCGTGTCTCCTATTTTATGAATTAATACAAAAGAAAGAACCAACCATGCTCCCTGCCGCTTAATAAATTCAATAAGTGGATTAAAATAACTGATTAGGGCATGCGACAATCCTGTGATTGCAACTGGTTCAATATGGCGTTTGGGTTCTCCCATGAAAACTCCAACCAAAATTGCTGGTACCGCGAAAACAGCACAGGAGATATAAGCAATAGGCCAGCCAAAGCGGCCGGCAAGGATTAGGGCCAGCGCCCCAGTTGAAGCAGCACCGATACGCCAGCCATATTGGGACATACCCGAGCCCGTACCCAGTTGATAAGGCTCCAATAGTTCAATGCGATAAGCATCAATAATAATATCTAGCGTGGCGCCTAAAATGCCTAAAGAGATTGCTGCGATGGCTACCGTGGACAAAGCCCGATTCGGATCGACTACTCCTAGGAAAGTAACCGCCAGAATTACCAAAAGACTAATAACCCAAAGCCAAGAGCGCCTTTGCCCAAAACGGCCGATGATTGGGAGTTTTACATTGTCAATTAGCGGAGCCCACAGAAATTTAAAGTTATATGCTAAGAAAGTTAGTGCAAAAGCTGTCACTGCACTTTTTGAGATGCCATCTTGAGCCAATCGTGTCGTTAGGGTTGCCCCGATCAGAGCAAACGGAAAGGCTGAAGATATACCTAGAAAAAATGCCGCTAGAGGTTCTGCTTCGACATAAGGACGGACACTTTGAGGCAGCCAATTTCGCCAACCTTCCATTACTCTATTTTCAGCTATCGACATACATTAACCTGATATACAAAGAGTACGGGAGATCATAATGGTTTTTAGCTTCACAGATGACGACATTACAGCGGACCTTCTTGAAAGAGTTGAGGGAAGTATCGCTAGCTAGTCACGAAAATTATTGTACTGCAGAGGAATTTCGAGTTTTGCTTCTCTAAGCATGGCGATTACTTTCTGCAAATCATTCCGCTTCTTTCCTGATACTCGCAACTTCTCACCCTGTATCGCTGTTTGCACTTTCAGTTTCGCATCTTTGACCATTTTTACGATCTTGCGGGCTACATCTGACTCGATGCCCTGTTGAATCTTTACCATCATAGTAGCTTTTTGACCGGACACCTGAATATCTCCTTCTATTAAGCTTTTCGTATCCACCCCTCTTTTAATAATTTTCCCTCGTAAAACATCGAGCATTTGATTCACCTGAAAGTCGACCTCGGCCGAAACTGAGATAGCTGTCGGGCTTACTGATTCAAACTTGGCATCAATACCCTTGAAATCGAACCGGGTGCCGACTTCACGATTGGCTTGATCAATTGCATTAGCAATTTCATGCATGTCTACTTCTGATACGATGTCAAATGATGGCATTCTCTCGATCTTCCTCTTAACAGATACTATCTAAAAGCCCAAGAAGTTACTGGCATGGTTGAAACAGTCTATCACTACCCGTAGTTGAACTTAATAGCAAAATATCCGAACAGCGCTGAAGGAAAGCTAGGATATTATCAGGTTATCAGTAATAATTATGGCGGTTATAACATGAAGCAATTTATTTAGGAGTTCGCGAGTTCTAGCATATAATTCTGGCAGAACCTCGCAGGATCCTAAATTTTGCCCTTACTAATTCAAATTGTGGAAACATAATTTATTACGCACTTATTCGAAAACTTTCCTCTTGATTTTATCCAAACATCTATTGCTACTCGGCTTTTTGGTAATAATTACCGGGGCAAGTGTATTACTTTCTCTTTTAAGTGGTAGCGTCGACCTGAGTTTTTTGCAATTAATTGGTGAATTATTCCGTCCACAGGACCGGCTTGAATACCAGGTGCTATGGGAAATTCGGATCCCGCGAACTCTCGCTGCGTTCACTACCGGCGGATTACTTGCATTATCTGGCGTAATTATGCAGGTGTTATTGCGAAACCCACTGGCTGATCCATATATTCTCGGTATCTCCGGTGGTTCAGCAGTTGGTGCTCTGTCTGCGATTCTATTAGGCTTAAATAGCTTCTGGTTAAACAATGCCGCATTTGCGGGAGCGCTGTTCTCTATTTTCCTGGTATTCGGTATTGCCAATAAATTTGGCAGGTGGTCCGTTACTCGTCTATTACTCACCGGAGTGGTCGTTTCGGCAGGATGGGGTGCCGTCATAAATATCTTGCTTACTACCAGCTCTACGAACAATGTGCAGAGCATGCTGTTTTGGCTAATGGGGGATTTGAGCCAAAGCACTGTAGGGCTGAAACATGGTCTGCTATTACTGGTGGCGTTACTGGGCGGGCTCTATGTCAGCCGTTCGCTCAATGTGTTGTCTCGGGGGGAACTGGTGGCAACGGGTTTAGGTGTCAACATCGATGCCCTTCGCCTATTGCTTTATTTCGCTGCTTCCATATTTACAGCCACCGCGGTAACGATAGCTGGATCAGTTGGTTTTGTTGGTCTGGTAATACCGCATGCATTGAGAATGCTTGGGGCGAGAGATCATAGAATATTGCTGCCCTACTCGATCCTTCTTGGTGGGAGTTTCCTAGTCATTGCCGATAGTTTGGCGCGAACTCTGATAGCTCCCCAGCAACTCCCAGTTGGAGTGGTAACGGCAATTATAGGTGTTCCCAGCTTTATTATTATTTTACGTAGCACAATTACCAAATGATGCCGTGTCTTGAAATCAAATCGCTAACTCTCCGCATCGAAGACAAAATTTTGATTCGAGATCTGAACCTAGCCGTTAATTCCAATGAAAGATGGGGTCTATTAGGCAGAAACGGTGCTGGTAAAACCTCACTATTACATAGCATTGTCGGCATAAAAAAATACAACTCTGGTTCCATCCAAATTGACGGTAAAGAGGTAAGTAGCCTCGCTAGATCATACGTCGCGACACGCGTGGGCATTCTGTTTCAGGAGGGCATAGATACCCTGCCAGGTACCGTTTTTGAGACAGTAATGCTTGGCAGGCACCCCCATGTCCAGTCAATACTTAAAGATGATCCAAGAGATATCGAGATTGCCCGAGGTGCTCTCCGAGACCTGAATTTGGACGGACTGGAGGAACGCCAAGTAGATACGTTATCCGGAGGAGAGCGTCAACGTCTGGCCTTGGCTATGTTAATCACTCAAATGCCTCAGCTTTACTTGCTAGACGAACCTAGCAATCACCTTGACGTCGCCAATCAGGTACAATTATTAGGGCATCTTCAAAGAAGGGTTTCGCAGCTCTCGGCGAGCCTGCTCATGGCGACACATGATATTAATCTTGCAGCACGCTTTTGTGACAATATCGTGTTGCTAATGAGAAATGGTGAATATTTGTCAGGACCGAATCAGGACATACTGACAGAAAAAAATCTGTCACGTGCATACGATTGTCCGGTTCGGTCGATCAGCGCCGAGGGTTTTACATTACATTACCCTTCTTAAACCAAAAAAGCGCGGCTCAATCTCAATCAAGCCAAATTATGCGATCGAAACCTCAGATTAGAAGGTGATGGACATCAGTTAATAACCTTGCCAAATAACTGCCAAACAATCCGCCATCTACTCCATTGACGACGCTGTGATCATAAGACAGAGTCAGTGGCAATATTTTTCTTGGACGAAACTCGCCCTCAAAGTAGACTGGTTTCATCTGGGTCTTGGCCACTCCGAGAATAGCCACTTCCGGAGCGTTTACAATTGGAATAAATCCAGTCCCACCGATGGCACCGAGACTAGATATAGTGAAACAAGCGCCCTGCATTTCTTCCATGGTCAGTCGACGGGTTTTTGCCTTCTCAGTTAATTCAATGACTTCGGCCGCCAGTTGCCAGATAGATTTTTGATCGACGTCTCTAACTACCGGCACTAAAAGCCCTGCATCTGTAGCCACAGCCACGCCAATGTGTATATATTTCTTCTGAATAATGTATTCTCCGGAAGAATGGGACGAAACGTTGAACTGAGGGTACTTCAGAAGTGCCTTTCCGCATGCTTTTAAAAGAAACGGCATAAAGGTTAACTTGACCTCTTTTTGTTCCGCCTCTGCTTTAAGTTCTTCCTGGAAGGCCTCGAGATCTGTAACGTCCGCTTCATCAAACTGTGCCACATGAGGAATAGCGGTCCAGTTGCGGTGCATATTCAAAGTCGTAACTTTCTGCAGCTTAGAGCGAGGCACCTGCTCGATTTCTCCGAATTTACTAAAATCGATATCGGGCACCGAATTTGCGAAAGTTACTTGACCTGCCGGTGTGTTGATTCGACTCTTAACAAATGCATGAATGTCTTCTTTCAAAACCCTTGATTTTGCGCCCGTACCCGTTACCTGTTTCAGATCAACGCCGAGTTCACGTGCCAGTTTCCGTACGGCTGGCCCCGCATAGACACGCGACCTGGACGAGGATACGATCGGTTCTGGCTCGGGATTCTGAATATCTGCCACAGGCTGTGGTGCCGTTGCAGGAGCTGTGGAAGGTGGCTGCGCTTCGTCTGCCAGTTCAGATTTCAAAGGCTCTGCTGCTTTTTGAACCTCAACATTAAGCTCAGTGTGGCTCGATAACAGGCGAAGAATCGGTGAACCGGTTTTAACCTTGTCACCAAGTGCGAGCAGCAATTCCTCCACTTGCCCCGATATCGGCGCGGGAACTTCCATGGCTGCCTTATCGCTTTCAAGTGTAATAAGAGCATCATCCTTTGCAATCGAATCCCCAATGGCTATATGTAATTCGATTACATCCACTTCTTCCTCGGTTCCCAGGTCAGGTACTTCAATAACGCTGGATGATGTCTTTTCTGAACCGCTCTCGTCTTTTTTGGAAACCTCTGCTTCCACTGCTTCCTCTTCGCTAGAATCCTTCTCAACGACTCTTTGCACGATGCTTGATTCATCTGAAGCAGGCTCATTCACCTTTAAGGTGAGTATTTCATTGCCTGTGATAACCTGATCACCCAGGTTTACCGCTATGCTCTCAACTATCCCTGCCAAGGGCGCGGGTATTTCCATCGCAGCCTTGTCGCTTTCTAGTACCAGCAAAGAGTCATTCTCAGCAACACTTTGGCCCACTGAAACTAATAATTCAATGACCTCAACCTCGCTGGCTTCTCCCAGATCCGGAACTGTAATGATTTCAACTGCCAATGAAATGCACTCCTGAGGTGACTTTCGCTATCATTTCTACGCAGGTTACCAGTTACTGAGTCAGAGGGCTTACCTTGTTCTTGTCTATGCCTGACTTTTTCATGTAGTCCGTGATGGCTTTAGCTGTTAGCACTTTGACATCCTTAAGTTCTGTCAAAGCAGCTAGAACGATAAATTTACTGTCAACTTCGAAAAAATGTCGCAATTGCTCTCTACTGTCGCTTCTGCCGAAACCATCGGTGCCTAGCACTCGGTAAGAATCTGG